>JACPGD010000400.1 GCA_016182645.1 Candidatus Hydrogenedentota bacterium
TGGCCTCACCTATGGCTATGCGGAGCTGGTGGACGGGCTGGTGCGGAGGCTCGCGGAAGAAATGGATGACAAGCCCACCGTGATTGCGACCGGTGGCCTCGCCCCGATCATCGCGGCGGTCGCGAAGCGCATCGACGTAGTCGATTCACTGCTAACACTGAAAGGCTTGCGTGCGGTGTTTCGTAAGAACGAGCGGAGCGTGCCCGCGTGAAACGCTTGCTGACCACCATTATGCTCTGTGCCGCGGGCTGCGGGGGGCCGGAGGCGCCGCCAGCCGCACCGGATCCTGCCGCGCCCCAAGAGGCCACCGCCCCCCAGGAAGAATTGATCACCATGAAGGGCACGGAGTTCTACCTATACGACATGAGGCCCGAATCGGGCGCAGTGAAGAAACCGTTGGCGGTCATCCGCGCGGATGAACTGGCGGTGGGCACAGGGGGAGAGACCAGCATTTCGTTCAAGGGAGCGCACGCGGTGTTGCGCGGCCAGGCCGCAGACGCCGAAGAGATAATCCTTGACGCGGCGGAAGGTTCCTATGAGGAAAACCAGCGGGCGTACCTTAAGGGCGGCGTGCGCGCGCAAGTGGCCGATATGACGCTGCAACTGGAAGACATGGAAGTGACAACCGTGACACCCGACTCGCCGGGGATGGCTTTCACGGAGCATCCGGTCACGATCACGGCACCGGGCATGGAACTGCGCGCGGAAAATCTGCGCCTGTACCCGGACGAAAAGAAAATGGAATTGAGCCAGTGCTCAGGCTTCATCGAATTTGGGAGGTTACAGCCATGAGGATTCACGACTTCGCGCTTGGCGTCTTGCTTGTCATCGCTCCCGCGCTTGGCGCCCAGGCACAAGCCACGGTCGCGGGCGAGTATTCCAGGATATCCATCGAGGCCGGTTTGTTAAAGGCCAATTTGGACGGCACGCTGGATGAACTCACGGGTGGTGTCCGCATTGTGCTGAAATCCGACAAGCCAGAGGTCAAACCGCTGCCCATCGCGGCCGCTACCATGAAGTTCAACTGGCCCAAAGGGGCGTCCACGCCGGTTTCCATCGTCATGGACGGGAAGGTCGAGATTGAGCATCCCCAGGCCACCGTCCACTCGCAGCACGCGGAATGGAATTTTGAAAAGGGCACCGTCGTCTTTACCGGAAGCCCTGTGATGTCCAGCACGGTTTTCAAAGAAATGAGGGCCAAGTCCGTCACCATTGATTTTGAAGCGGGCACGTTAGAGGCGGAGCAGGGAAGTGTTTCGGAGGTGCAACTGAACCAGGCCGGTATGGGCGGAGGGTCGAATCCGAACTTGCTGGCAGCGTCGGATGTCTCGGATTGGACCGGTCTGATCACTGCACTGAAGGAACAGGGCAAAGCCCAGACGCCGTCACCGGGCCGCCAGATTCTGGCCCAGCTTGACCGTCAGGCGCAGTCGGTGTTGATTAACACGCCCGCGGCGGACCTGGCGAAAGATCCCAGCCTGTTGGTAAAGCAATTCAACGCCGTGCTGCGCAAGCCGGGGCTGTATAATGCCGAGGCGTGGCAGGGCACGACGCTCGGCGAGGAAGCGCAGGGCCTGCTCAAGCAGGAAAAACTGTCTGTAGACGATCAGATCCGGTTGAACCGCTTGCTGTTGCAGGCGGCCTATCCCCAATTCATAAAGGAAATGTAAGTGGCGGTATCTGAGGCGCCCCTGCTGCGCACGGCGGGGCTGTACAAATCCTTCAAGAAGCGGACCGTGGTCCGGGACGTATCAATAGAGGTGTATCCGGGCGAGGTGGTGGGCCTGCTGGGGCCGAACGGCGCCGGCAAGACGACGACCTTTAACATGACCGTGGGACTGCTGCGCGCGGACGCCGGTAAGATCTTCTTCCAGGGTCAGGACGTGACGCGCCTGGCCATGTTCAAACGCGCACGTGCGGGCCTGGCCTATCTGCCGCAGGAACCGAGTGTGTTCCGGCAATTGACCGTGCGGCAGAATCTGCTCGCCATCCTGGAGCACCAGCAGATGGGCGCGGCCAAGCGCCACGCCCGCGCGGACAAACTGCTTGATGAAATGAATATCGCGCATCTGGGGGACAGCCCGGCCTATACCCTTTCCGGGGGCGAGCGCCGCCGCACCGAAATCGCGCGCGCCCTCGTGATCGAGCCGAAGGTCTTCCTACTGGACGAGCCCTTCGCCGGCATCGATCCCATCGCCATCGCGGACCTGAAAGACATGGTGACCGCGCTGGCCGGGCAGGGCATTGGCGTGTTGATTACTGACCACAACGTGCGCGAGACGCTCGAGATTTCCGACCGGGCCTACATCATCCGGGAAGGAAGCGTCTTCGTTTCCGGCACGCCGCAAGATATTGCGGAGAACCCGGAAGTGCGGCGGACCTATTTGGGGGAGGGATTCCGGTTTTAGGAATGGACGCATTCGACCAAGTGGACGGAGTGGACACCACCCGCTGCCGCGCCCAGCCGACTCGTCCCGTTAATGTCTCAGGTCTTCCTGCAAGCAGCCAACAAAGACGTCCCACACGGGGGATTACTCAGCACACTAGTCTCGACAGCGCCCAACCAGTTGAATGCCGTATTGATTGCATTGGATGGCGGCCGGAACCCTCTCTTGACAACGGCGTCGATCGAGGACGCCCTTGCAAGCAATACTTTGCGCGCAGCGGCAATCGGGAGTAAATTGGTGCCCCAATAGCGAATGTCTTCGATAGTCGCCTGGATCTGATTGAGTTCCCGTCCCAGAGTGCGTTTGTCATAGCGTCTGAAATGGCCGACGTATTCATCATACTTACTGAAAAGACCCATAAGCGCTGGAACGTTGAGGAAAAGATATCCCCCAGGCTTCAAGTGAAACAGGCATGATTCGAGAAAGCCAGTGGTCTGATGGTCCGGAATGTGTTCAAGCACATCGAAGAGCAACACAAAATCATACTTCGCCTCGAATTCCGTGCGCCGCTCATGAATACTGTAGAGAAGAGTTGCGCCGCGCCGCGTCTTGTTGGTCTGCAACGCGGCCAAGTTGATGTCTGCGCCATCGACTGTCCAGAGGGAAACTTCCTCTAACTGACGGCGGACCAAACCGTTTCCACAGCCAATTTCCAATCCGAGCAGCGGTTGCTCAAACGGCACACGAAGCGACCGCAACTGTTTTATGAACGCCCGCATTCTCCACGCACACCAGAAATGGCCCTCGCTCGCGAGGCCATACCACAGCGCCGGGAAGTTCTCCGGGGTGACGTCAGACAGGATCCGCACGCCGTCTATCTCTGGCGTATTAAGTGTTAATTCATCCATTACGCAGTACTTCGCTTTCAGCGTGCTCGTCCCCCTGCACGAACACAAGGCCGGGATTCACTCGATGTTTCTTTCAATCGCCTCTTGACCGAAGCAGATGCTCCTTCCACACTGTAGCATACACCGGAAATTTTCAGGATATATGCCAGTTTTTGGTAGCGTTGGCCCTGCTGATGACTTGGCGCTCGCAGTTGTCCTACAATCCCCAAAGCCTGCCCGTGAAGGAGAGTCTTGTGAAGGAAGGCCGCTGCACCATTTCCGTCGTATCCCCTGTTCATAATGAGCGGGAGAATATCCGTCCGTTTCTGATGGAAGTGAAGCGGCACCTGGACGCACTCCGTCTTGAAGCCGCGTATGAAATCATTTTCGTCAACGATGGTAGCGGCGACGGCTCCGGCGTGGCCCTCGACACATGCGCGGATGAATTTCCGGACATCGTGACTGTGGTTCATCTTGCGCGAAATTTCGGGATGGAGCCTGCGATCCACGCCGGGCTGGACCTGGCGTGCGGCGATGCGGTCATTATCATGGACGCGGACATGCAGGACGATCCCGCGGCCTTTGCCACGTTCGTCGAGAAATGGCGGGGAGGCTATGAAGTGGTCTATGCCGTGCGCAGTTCGCGACAGGAAGGGCCGGTGCGCCGCGCGCTTTTCTGGAGTTTCTACCGCATTCTCGGCTGGATCGCGAACATTCCCCTGCCTGCGGATGCCAGTAATTTCGCGCTGATGGACCGGCACGTGGTGGACACGCTGCGCACGATGCCCGAGCGCAACCGCTACCTGCGCGGCCTGCGCGCCTGGGTGGGCTTTCGTCAGACCGGCGTACCGGTGGCGCGGCGCGCGCGCTACGACAAGAAGACCCGGCTCGGTTTCCGCGGACAGTGGAAACTGGCGATGAACGCCATATTCGCGTTTTCGTACGTGCCCATCTTTGTCTTCCGCATCGCGGGCGCGCTGACGCTGCTCTTTTCACTCGGGCTGATACTCTGGGCGCTCTACTACAAGTTGATCGCAGGCCTCGAACTGCGCGCTTGGGCCTCGATCCTAATCGCGACATCGTTCATCGGAGGAATCAATCTCTTCGGATTGGGTGTGATCGGCGAATACGTCGCCAGGATACACGACGAGGTGAAGGGCCGCCCCATTTACATTGTGCGGCGCATGGCGGGGAAAAGGGGCGCCAGGGACGGATAGCCTGCGATTCTATTGGTCTCCACGCCGCTCCAAGACAAGAAAGCCTGCTGGCTTCTCTGGAGGCCAGGGAATGTACAACATACCTTTGGCGAAGGCCATGCCCAGCGCGGCCTGACCAGGGCTGTCGCTGTCCAGCCCATTCCAGTCGAGCCAAACGACGGAATCCGTGTGGCGCCAGCGGTGTGCCGGCGCCAGTGTTTCGCCTGTGCGCAGACTCACGGCCACGGTTTGGTTCTTCCTGAATTCGATGGCCGCTACGTTCAGTGAATCGTCCGGCACGGGCACGTCTTCAACGCCATCAACCCGTCCGAGGACATCCCAGGTGCCCATAATGCGCGAGGCTTCGCGCCAGTAGGCCTCCGGCCCGAAGCGCAGGCGCGCGCGGGAGGCAGGGCCGTCTTGCATGGCCATGCTTGCCATGGAGATCAACACGAGAAACGCGGGCACGCCCACCCAGACGAGGCCGTAGGGGAGTCCAACGTTCCATCGCGGGTCAGAGGACGGCACACCGCCGGTGGTCGCTGGGGCACGCGCGAGGCGATGCTGGGACAGCAGCATTAGCGTGACCACCGCCGCGAAGCCCACAAACGTGGCGTCTACGAGGGGAAACGTTTCTTCCTCGGCGCCGGGCAGCATCTGGGCGAAACCGCCAAACACTGTCACCCACAGCACCAGGAGCAGGAGGAGCGAACCTTTGGCGTGGGGGCGCTCCGGCAAGAGATACAGTCGGTCTCTGGCGCACAGATAGAGGGCGTAAAGCACGGGCACGCTGAGGGCCAGTCCACCCAAGAAGAACCACGCCCAAATCGATACTCCAGCAACAGTTTCCGGTACCACGTGGTAGCGCTCGACCCAGCGCTCGGGGCCGCGGCGGAGGTTCATCCACATAATCGCAACCAGCAGCACGAAGGCGGCGTACAGGTCAAGTGGTTTTCGGGGGACATCTTCGGCCGCGGGCGCCAGTCCCCCTTGGGCCAGGCGCCACACGCCCAGCGCAATGGCGAGGCCCATGAAGAGACCGAAACTCTCCTCGGCGATTTTCCACTGCAACGTGCCGCCCAGGAGGGCAAAGGGCCCCCATTCGACGCGGACGGGATGCCGCACGAATACCGCGAGGGCGAAGGCGATGCCGCCGCCCAGGAGGCCGTAGAGGCCCAACATCAGCGCGGCGCGGTTGCGTTGGCGGGCCAAATAAAGAAGGAGGACCGCCAGAATGCCGACCACACCGCCCCAGCTCTCACTCCGAAAGGGTGGACCTAACTGGATGCCGCCGAACTTGGTGAAGCCAAGGTAGCCGAGCCACCAACACGCGCCACAGGCGAAGAATAGGGCAGCTTCAGCGCGTTCATTTGGCCGGAGCATGAAATAGACGCCGCTGACCGCCATTACCGTCGAAGCGGCAAACCAGTCGCTGTCATCGAACACGACAGCCGTAAAATCGCCCAGGCGCGCATAAGCTTTCGGAAAGAGCAACCCCGCCCCATACGTCAGCAGAAAGACTGCCGCTATGGCGGTGAGCGGATCGGCGAGGCGTTGGAGGTGCGAGCGAGGCAAGGTGAAGGCCAGGCCCAAGACAGCGCCGCCGATGCCCGCCCAGAGTCCACCCAGCAGAAAGAGGACGCTGTAGCCATACAGGACGTCCAGAAACGAATCGCTGACAGTGTAGAGAGTCTGCTCCATGTAGCTGAAAGAGCCGCCCCACGCCCAGCCAACGGCACCACAGAGACCGGCGACCGCGGCGCGGCGGTGCCAGTCCGCGCGGGCCGTGCCCAAGCAAACGGCCAGACCCAGCAGCGCGCCGGGCACCATGGCACCGCCCTCATGGCCGACAATCCCGCGGTAACCCCAGCCATAGGCCATCACCAGCGCGGCCAAAACGCAGAGGAATATGGGATTAGTTTGCGTTCTGGACTCCATCTTTGTGGCTTTCCGTCTCTTGTCCGACCTGTCCGACTGGTCGGGTGCCCGAGAAGTTACAACTGCTTCATTCCACCAGACTGACGCTCTTGACGCGCGCGAATACCTGCGTGCCCACTCCTAGCCGAAGCAGGTCCCAGGACTTGCGGGTAATTTGTGCCAGTAAGTGTACGCCCACTTCCCCTGCGGCAGGCCCCAGGCGTAGCAGCATCTGGCCGGGGCGGCTTTCTGCCGCGCTGACAACGCGGCAGGGCCATTGATTCAAGATGCTCATGTCGTGCTCGATGCGCAATCCGATGCTCACCTCGCGTGCGAACACTTGCACCCACACGCGGCTGCCTGCGGCCTGCGCCAGCGCGGGCAGCGTAATGACGCCGAAAGCGCTGTCCGCCTGGGACAAGTGATATTGGGCGTCGTGGGCAATGACGGTGGCCTCGATCAGGCAGAACGGTGTGTCCTCGCCCGCGTCTTGCGCCACAATATCGCGCAGCATTTCATGGGCAGGCCCGGCATGGGTCACCTGCCCATCTCGCAGAAACACGATGTAATCCGCGAGCCGCGCCACCTCTTTCACCAGGTGCGTCACGTAAAACACGGGTATCCGAAGTTCTTGATGCAGCCGCGTCAGGTACGGAAAGATCTCTTGCCGGCTCGCCTCATCCAGCGCCGAGAGCGGTTCGTCGAGCAGGAGGATCTTGGGGCTGGCCAGCAAGGCACGCGCAATGGCCACGCGCTGGCGTTCCCCGCCGGACAGGCCTGCCGGCATCCGCGGGAGCAACGGTCCGAGAGCAAGCCATTCCACGGCCTGCTCCAGGGACAAGCCATGCTCGCGATCTTTGGCGCGGCGCTGGCCATAGCGCACGTTTTGATGCACGGAAAGGTGTGGAAACAGCGAGGCTTCCTGAAATACGTAGCCTGCACCGCGTTGGTGCGCGGGCAAGCAAACATGATGGGCCGTATCCAGCCAGACCGCGCCATTGACGGCGACAAAGCCGGCTGCTGGCTGCGTCAGCCCCGCGACGCACCGGAGCAGCGATGTCTTTCCGGCGCCGGAAGGCCCGAAAAGCGCGGTAACGCCGCGGCCTGGCGTGGAAAACCGCGCGTCAAGCAGGAAGCTGCCCTGGCGATGCTTGATGTGCACGGCGCAGTTTGGGGCAACGGCTGGCTCGGACAGATCGGTCGGATCGGACGGATCGGACGGAGTGGAGGGGGGGGTGAGGCGGATAGTACTCATGGCTGCCTCGTCGGGCGGCGGTTCATCCAATAGACCGTAAAAAGCAAGAGAAACGACGCCACAAGCATGAGCGCGGACATCTGGTGGGCGAGGGGGTAATTCGAGCTTTCCACGGCATCATATATCGCGATGGATATGACTTTCGTACGGCCGGGGATGCTGCCGCCGATCATCAACACAACCCCAAATTCACCCAGGGTATGGGCAAAACCAAGTGTGGCCGCGCTGACGAGGCCGCGGCGGGCCAGCGGCAGCGCCACCGTGAAAAAACGATCGATGGGACGGGCCCGCAGGGTCGCCGCCACTTCGAGATAACGTTCATCAATGATGCGGAAGGCCTGCTGGATGGGCTGGACCACAAAGGGCAGGGAAAACAACATCGAGCCGATAACGAGTCCCCAGAACGAAAAGACGAGGCGTGGACCGCCCATTCCCTCCCAAAACTGGCCGACAAGTCCCTGGGGACCGAGCAGCACCAACAGGTAAAAGCCCAGCACCGTGGGCGGCAACACCAACGGCAACGCAATGATACTTTCCGCACATGTCGCCCACCAGCGGCGGTCGCGCGCGAGCCACCAGGCGAGCGGCGTGGCCACAAGCATGAGCAAAACCGTCGTGACGCCGCCGAGCTTCAACGTCACTGTGATTGCAGACCAGTCCAAGCCTATTCGCTCCCGTAGTGCCGCGCCCGCCGAGCGCGGCACTGATCGCGCTCATCCCTCGCCCATGGTTCTGCGCCCGAAACCGTGGCTGTACCTGCCACAGTCGCGCGTTCACCGAACGCGCGACTACTGGCTGGGCAAGCGCGCAACAACCGGTTCGGCCTCATATCCGGATTTCTTGATTATTGTTCCGGCTGCCGGCAGCTTCAAGAACTTGATGAACAATTTCGCGCCGGGATGTTCGCGCGCTCCGGTAAGCAGCACCGCGTCCTGGCAGATCGGCGTATGCAAGTTTTCAGGCACCAGCCAGACCCCGCCAATCTTCTCTTGCACGACCTGCGCATACGCAACCACACCCAACTCCGCACCGCCGCCGCGCACGAATTGATAGGCCTGCGTAACATTCTCACCATACACTACCTTTTCCTTGAGGTCCTCCCATACGCCAAGCCGTTTCAACATCTCGATGGCCGCAGCGCCGTAAGGCGCCAGTTCGGGTTTGGCGACGGCCAGATGGGTAAAATCGCCCGATGCAAGCCGCTGCCGCACCACCTCGGCGGACTGTACAGCGTTGGTATACACTGCGAGGCGGCCCACTGCATACGTGAAGCGCGAGCCTTTCACGGCCAGTCCTTCGTCTTCCAGCCGGGTCGCATGCTCCGCATCCGCCGGCAAAAATAGGTGATACGGTGCGCCATTCCTGATTTGAGCGTACAGCTTCCCCGACGCACCAGTGACCGCTTCCAGTTGATAGGCTGATTCTTTCTCGAAAGCACGTGCTAGTTGTTCGAAGGCTGACTGGAAATTCGCCGCCACCGCCACGCGGACAATCTTTTCCTCAGGTTCAGCGGCATATGTCCTACCCCAGAATGGCGTGACAAGAAGGACACAAACAAACAGAATGAATGCTCGGAAGATTTTCAGTTCGTGGTTCTTGTCCATGCTGTCCATTCTGCCCCTGTTGTCCAATTCGCGATCGAGAGTGTGCCTGTGCTTGCGTCTCGTTTTCCATGTGGCAAGCTGATCTCCAGTGGACTTGCGGCAGGCACTTCCTGTAAAACTGACGGGGCGTAATTGTGGTCTCTCCTTCATACCGCAATGAAATTGAGGATCCCCCGCATGTTTGCTACAACACTTCATCGCCTGCTCATGCTCTTTGTCTGCGTTGGCCTGGTGCCGGGACTCGCCAGCGCTGCCGTCGAGGTCACGCAGGAGCCGCTGCCGGACGACCCGATGCACACGCGCGTTTACCGGCTGGACAATGGCCTGCTGGTCTACCTGACGGAAAACCACGAGTCCCCCCGTTTTTATGCGGAAATCGCCACACGCGCGGGCAGCAAGATGGATCCCGCGGAATCCACGGGGCTGGCGCATTACCTGGAACATCTCCTGTTCAAGGGCACTTCAAAGATGGGCACGCTCGACTTCGCCAAGGAAAAAGAGCATTTGGACAAGGTTTCCGAGTTGTACCAGATCCATTTCCATGAAACCGACCCGGCCAAACGCGCCGAACTCTACGAGCAGATCAACCAGGAGTCCGTGCAGGCTTCCGTATATGCCGTGCCCAACGAAATGGACCGGCTCTACCAAGGCATGGGCGGCTCCGCGCTGAATGCCCACACCTGGCACGAGGAAACCGTCTACAAGGTCGAATTGCCCTCCAACCGCCTCCAGCAATGGGCCGCGCTCGAATCGGAGCGGTTTCGCGAACCAATCTTCCGCTTGTTTCAGACCGAACTCGAAACCGTGTACGAAGAGATGAACCGCTCGCTCGACAACAAGGACCGGATCATCCAGAAAGCGGTCGAGGAAAAGTTGTACAAGACGCATCCCTATGGCCAGCAGCAAACCCTGGGCAAGGTCGAGCACTTGAAAAACCCGTCGCTCCAGAACATTGCAACGTATTACAACACCTGGTACGTCCCCAACAACATGTCGATCTTCATTTCCGGGGACATCCAGGAACAGGAGGCGATCAAGACCATTGAGCAGTACTTTAGCAGCTGGAAGTCCAAGGAACTGCCGGCGCTGCAACAATGGGAAGAAGCGCCATTGCAGGGACGGGAAGAGGTGGTTGTTACGTACCAAGGTGAAGAGTATGTGTTGCTCGCGTTTCGCACGGCGCCGCAAAACCACGAGGACGCCGAGGCGCTCCAGTTGCTCGACATGGTGTTGGACAATGCCAATGCCGGACTGATCAACTTGAACCTCAATCAACAGCAGCGTGTCCGGCAAGCGGGCGCGTATCCCAATCAATACAACGACTACGGCTCCGAGTATCTCTGGGGCATTCCCAAGGACGGGCAAGGCCTGGAAGAGGTCGAAAAACTGCTGCTCGAACAGCTTGAGATTCTCAAGCGCGGCGAAATCGAGGACTGGCTGATCCCCGCCATCATCACCGACTACAAGAAAACGCGAAAGGCCGGGTTGGAATCCGACGAAGCGCGCGTGGCGGCGATGCGGGAGTCCTGGCTGGCGTTTCAGACGTGGGAGCACGCTGTCCACAAGATTGACCGCATGGAAAAGCTGACCAAAGACGACGTCGTGCGCGTTGCGAACAAGTATTTTGGGCAGAATTACGTGGCGGGCCTGCGCAAGGACGCGCCGCATGAAGTGCCCGACATCAAGAAGCCGGCGCTGGCGAAAATAGACATCGACCCGGGCCGGCAATCGGAGTTTGCCGCCGCCTTGCTGGCGATGCCGGTACAGCCCATCGAGCCGGAATTCGTGGTCCCTGGCGCAGACTACCAGGTAGAAACGCTGGCCAACGGCGTCACTTACTACTACGCACCCAATCCCATCAACGATCTCTTCAGCTTTTCCATCGCCGTGGAAACGGGCACGCGCCAGGATCCGACGATCGGCCCGGCCGCCTCGCTGTTGCGGAAGTCTGGCACGGAACGCTTTTCCGCGGAGGAGCTGAAGAAGGAGTGGTACAAACTTGGCACGGACTTTGGCATCGGCGCGGGCGACAATGAGACTTCGATTTCGCTTTCCGGCCTGGATGAGAATTTCGAAGCGTCCATGACCCTATTGATGGAATTGATGAACTCGCCGGCGGCGGATGAGCAGACGCTGGAAGAACTGAAA
>JACPGD010000401.1 GCA_016182645.1 Candidatus Hydrogenedentota bacterium
AGACGCGGCAAAGCGCCGCGTGGCAAGAGCCCGCGACGCAAGGGGGGTAAGTATAGCAACAGCATTATTCTGCCTTCAACACCGCAATTTCCGCACGTTTAACCAGATACTGTTGCGGACTGGTGGTGCCGGGAGGACGAGCGCACCCGCGAGCCGGTTAGCCTCTGGGTGGCGCCCACAAGCGACTGAACTTGAGGGTAGGGCCTCGTCCCAACCTGTTTGCGGGTACGCTCGCACTCCCAACTACGGCTTCCGCAACGAGTACTGACAATTTACCGAAAATGGGCATTGCATCCGGCCGTAGCGGGCGCAACTCGTTGTGCGTTGGAAAGTTGCATTGCAGCGGCCCGCGCGCGTTTGCTACTATGCATTCTGCGTCTGCGTTGGTCCGCTGCCGTCCTCATTATGTCATCCCTCGTCCCGTGGAGGGCGTTGTGGTACACCGAAGAACATCAAGAGTTTTACTTGATCTTAGGAGGAGACGTGAAGATGAAAACGCTGGGTTTGGTGTGCTTGGCCGCCGTGTGCGCGGTCCCGTTTGTCGTCGGCTGCGAACAAAGTGCTTCGACAGCCTCTGAAGTTTACAAGGAAACGGGCGTGAAAGCCCT
Organism: Candidatus Hydrogenedentota bacterium; assembly: GCA_016182645.1. GTDB lineage: Bacteria > Hydrogenedentota > Hydrogenedentia > Hydrogenedentales > JACPGD01 > JACPGD01. The sequence continues at coordinate 609 of JACPGD010000401.1, forward strand.
TCCGAGCGAGCCTGCGCCGCATATCGCGGAAGAGGCCATCCACGTGGCTGCGGCAGACAAGGCCGCGCCCAAGCCGGCTGAACCGCCTGCTGCCGCGCCGAAGCCCGCGCCGACGGTCACCCCGCATAAGCCAGTAACCGCCCCGCCGGCGGCGCCGGCCCTCGGCGATATCTCGAAGGCGATGAAGAAACCCGCCGCTCCGAAGAAAAAGTTAATTGATTGGACTCCGGCGGGCACGCCCATTGCCGATGCACTCGGCGAAGGCGACCAACTCGGCGCCCTCAACGGCGACTACGATGCCAAGGTGTCGGTTGCGAAGGCCGCCGATGTTCCGGGCGGCGCCAGTGCCGGGCAGTATGCGATCAAGGTGGAAAGCAGCGGCGACAGCAAGTCGGGCGTCACCAATGCCGGCAAGGGCGGGCTGCTCGATGGGAAAGCGGGCCAGAACTTCGAAGTGGCTGTCCGCGTCAAGAGTGAGAAGGCCCTGAATGGCTTTGTGGTCACCTTCTCGAACTCAGAGCTGGGGACGATTTACGCCACCAGCAAACACAATGGACGCCAAAGCTTCGGGACGCAGCCCGGAGAGTGGACCACGTTCGCCGGCCAGTTCAGCATCCCTGAAGGCAAGGGCGGGCCCTACGCCCTGCACGTCATGCTGCTCGAGAAGGGCGAGGCCACCTGGTACCTGGACAACGTGAAGATCATTGAGATTGGCGCGCTCGACGAAAAAGTAACGGAAGCCTTGTCCGCCGCGCCGAAAGCTGAGACAGCGGAGGAGAAGGAGGCTGCGCCGAAAGCGGAGGATGCCGAAGAAGAAAAAGAGGCCGCCCCCGCCGCCCAAGAAGAAGGCTCGGCTGAGAAGGCCGCGGAACAGCCGGCCAAGAAATCCACCAGCCGCAAGAAGCGCGAAGAATAATCCTCGCCGCGAAACCGTTAGATTGTATGCCCCGGAAGGTCAGCCTTTCGGGGCCTTTTCTGCTGGGTTCGCTTGCCGCTGAATCAGGGAGCAGATGAATGGGTGTTCTTGAGGAACTGCAGTGGCGCGGGTTTGTGCATCAGGCAACCCACGAGGATCTGGCCCAACGTCTCGAGGGCGCCCCGCTGACCTTCTATTGCGGCTTTGATCCCACGGCGGACAGCCTGCACGTGGGCAGTTTGCTGCCGATCTTTGCTATGGCGCACCTCCAGCGGGCTGGGCACCGGCCGCTCGTGTTGATTGGGGGTGGTACCGGGCTGATCGGCGACCCGTCTGGTAAGACGGCGGAGCGCACGCTCCAGACCAAAGAGCAGGTGCTCGCCAATGCGGAGGGACAACGCCGGCAGTTGGCCCGCTTCCTGGACTTCGAGGGGCCGGCGGCGGCGCGGATGCTGAACAATGCCGACTGGCTGCTGTCGCTGACGCTGGTGGATTTTCTGCGCGACATCGGGAAGCATTTTTCGATTAACGTCATGCTGACGCGTGAATCGGTGCGGATGCGGCTGGAAGACCGCGAACATGGACTTTCCTACACCGAATTCAGTTATACGCTGCTTCAGGCGTACGATTTCCTGCATCTGTGCGAACACCAGAATTGCCGGTTGCAGATCGGTGGGAGCGATCAGTGGGGGAATATCGTTTCGGGCATGGATCTCACGCGGCGTCTACTCCAAAAAGAGACGTATGGCATGACCGTGCCGTTGCTGACCAAACCCGATGGGAGCAAGTTTGGCAAGTCGGAGGGTGGCAACATCTGGCTGGACCCGGCGCGGACCTCTCCTTATAAGTTTTATCAGTTCTGGATCAATCAGCCCGACGCGGAGGTGATCCGCTATCTGCGCTTTTTCACTTTTCTTTCCCGGTCCGAGATTGAAGCCCTCGAAGAGGCTGTGCTGAATGTGCCTGAGAAGCGCGAAGCGCAACGGCGCCTCGCGGAGGAGGTGACGCGCATCGTTCATGGGGAGGAGGCACTCCGCAACGCCGTGAAAGCGTCTGAGGCCATGTTTGGCGGCGCGCTCGACGGCTTGGACGAGCCCACGCTCCTGGATGTTTTCAGCGAGGTTCCCAGTACCACCCTGCCCGCGGAAACCCTGGAAATCCAACCCTTATTGACGGACGTGCTGGTGGAGGCGGGCTGTTTTCCCAGCAAAGGCGAAGCGCGCCGCATGATCAAGAGTGGCGGGCTTTATGTGAACAATGAACGGATTGAGCGGGAGGATCTGCGTCTTTCGCGCGATCTCTGTCTCACCCCGTCGATGGCCGTGGTGCGCAAAGGCAAGAAGCACTACCAACTCCTGCGTTTTCAATAAGATATGCGCGGGCAGATCCAGCCACCTGCCCGCGCCATCCATGGAGAGGAGTCCCGTCTCTTCGATGCCCCGAAAAGCCGGATCCATGTGCAGCAGCTTGGGGACAGCACACCCCCATGCCGCGTACTGCCTGCTTCATCTATTTATAAGACGAACGAGCAGGGAAAAGGTGACATGAAAGCAGCCGAACTCTTCGTCAGGTGTCTGGAAGCCCACGGTGTCCGCTATGTCTTTGGGCTCCCCGGGGAGGAAAACAATGACCTCCTCATGGCCCTGGACGCGTCCTCCGTCCAGTTTGTGATGACCCGCCACGAGCAAGGCGCCGCCTTCATGGCGGATGTTTACGGGCGGCTCACCGGCAAGGTGGGTGTCTGCCTCAGCACGCTGGGGCCTGGGGCCACGAACCTGGTCACCGGCGTGGCGGACGGCAACATGGATCATGCGCCCATGCTGGTCATCACCGGCCAGGCGGACAGCCGCCGCACCCACAAGGAGAGCCACCAGAACATGGATGTGGTCCGGCTCTTCGATCCCATCACCAAGTGGGCGCATTCGGTCATCCAGCCCGAAAGCATTCCGGAAATGGTGCACAAGGCCGTCCGTCTGGCGGAACAGGAAAAGCCCGGCGCCTGCCACATCGAACTGCCGGAAGACATCGCCGAGGAAGAAACCGGCGCGGAGTGTTTCGACCCCGAGAAGCTGCGCCGGCCCGTGCCGGACGACAAGATCATTGGTCAAGCACTCGAGATAATCTTGAGGGCGGAGCGGCCCGTGATTCTGGCGGGCAACGGCGCCATCCGCACGCGGGCCAGCCGCCAACTGCGGCGTTTTTGCGAACTCACCGGGATCGGCGTGGTCACCACCTTCATGGGCAAGGGCTGTGTCCCGCGCGATTACCCCGGCTATCTCTTTACGGCCGGCCTTCAATCGCGCGACCTGCCCGATCACGTGCTCGATACGGCCGACGTGGTCATTGCGTTGGGCTACGATATTGTCGAATATCATCCGAGTCTCTGGAACCGCAGCGGCGGGAAAAAGATCATTCACATCGACTTTCTTCCCGCGGAGGTGGACGATCACTACCGCTGCACGAAGGAGGTCGTCGGCGACCTGGCCCACGCGCTGTGGATGTTCAATGAGCGCATTGAACAGGACCCGCCCAATTTCGACTCTCCGATCAACGCTATGGTGCGCGAGGCCATGCTGAAAGATTTCGCCGAACACAGGGGCGACGATACAGAGGGCTATCTGCGGCCGCAGAAGATTATCTGGGACGCGCGTGAAGTCATGGGACCGCACGACATCCTGCTCAGCGATGTCGGCGCGCACAAAATGTGGATTGCCCGCTACTACCATTGCGATGAACCCAACACGTGCCTCATCAGCAACGGTTTCTGCTCGATGGGCATTGCCCTGCCGGGCGCCATCGCCGCCAAGTTGGTGCATCCGGAACGTAAAGTGCTCGCCATGTGCGGCGATGGTGGCTTCCTTATGAATGTTCAGGAAATGGAAACGGCCGCGCGCCTGCGTACAAACATCGTCGTCGTGGTCTGGGTCGACAACCGGTATGGCTTGATTGAATGGAAGCAGGACAATGCCTACCAGCGCCACGTCGATCTCAGTTTTGGCAATCCCGATTTTGCCAAGCTGGCCGACCTCTTCGGGTGGCGCGGCATGGACGTGCGCAATGCACGCGATTTCAAGCCAGCGCTTGTCGAGGCATTCAGCGCGGAGCGGCCCGTGCTCATTTCCGTACCCACCGATTCCCGCGAAAACAAACGCCTCAG
>JACPGD010000402.1 GCA_016182645.1 Candidatus Hydrogenedentota bacterium
GATCAAAGACGGTGCGATTGAAGTGAATAACTATCCCCTGCCGGAAACGGTGGAAGCTTACGAACTGCCCTCGGTGCGCTACTGGCCGGCGGAAACCTGGGTGGACGAGCGCGGATTCAGCGTGGCCGAGGCGGGCGGGAAGGTTTCGCGGGGAGCATCGGACTGATTGGCCGGATCGGACTGATCGGACGGAGAAGCCCCGCGAAGCAACGCAGTCAGTGTAGTCCTGGGTTGCCACACCCCGGACGGGCCAGCGTGCAGATTTCCGAGCGGCGGGGGTGTGGCACCCCCCCCGCTACGTGAGCAGTGTTTTGAAATACGCAATCGTTGGTTTCAACCCTTCCCGCAACGGGATGCTGGGTTGCCAGCCGAGGCGGGTTTTGGCAAGGGTGATATCGGGCTGGCGGCGGGTGGGGTCATTTTCGGGGAGCGGTTTTTGAACGAGGCTGGATTTTGAGCCGGTCATTTCGAGAATGGTTTAGGCCAACTCGCGGATCGTGAATTCCCCGGGATTGCCGAGGTTGACGGGGCCGGTGAATCCATCGGTATCCATCATGCGGATGATGCCGTCGACCAGGTCGTCCACATAGCAGAAGGAGCGCGTCTGGCTGCCGTCGCCGTAAATGGTGATTGGCTCGCCGCGCAGCGCCTGGACGACGAAATTACTGACGACACGCCCATCGTTGACGAGCATGTGCGGGCCGTAGGTGTTGAAGATGCGGATCACGGCAATGTTGACCTTGTTCTGCTGGTAATAATCGAAGAACAGGGTTTCGGCGACGCGCTTTCCTTCGTCGTAACAACTGCGCGGGCCCACCGGATTGACATTACCCCAGTAGGACTCGACCTGCGGGTGGATTTCGGGATCGCCATAGACTTCGCTGGTGGAGGCCTGCAACACACGGGCGCCGGTGCGTTTTGCAAGCCCCAGCATGTTGAGCGCGCCCATGACGTTCGTCTTCACGGTCTTGACCGGATTGTGCTGGTAATGCACGGGCGAAGCCGGGCAGGCGAGGTTGTAGATGCGCTCCGCCTCGATGATGATGGGGGTGATCACGTCGTGCCGGATCAGTTCGAAGCGCGGGTTGCCCAGCAGGTGCTGGATGTTCTCCTTGCGGCCAGTGAAGAAGTTGTCGAGGCATAGTACTTCTTCGCCGCGCTTCAGCAGGGCTTCGCACAGGTGTGAGCCGATGAACCCGGCGCCGCCGGTGACAAGATTGACGAGGGGCATGGGACTCCTTCCGTTTCTTCTTTCTTTTTGCGGAAAAAGAAAGAAGCAAAGAAAAACGAATTGCTTCGCTCAAAGGTTCAGGTCAGCGTTGCAAGAGATTCCTCGCTTCGCTCGGAATGACACGGTCGTTTTGGTCTGCGTGGCAAGAGATTCTTCGCTTCGCTCAGAATGACTGCTCAGCTACTGTATACTCAAAGCTGCCCGCCGCGCAGGGGGAGCAGGGCTTCCGCCATTTGGAGATCCTCTTCGGTCTTAATGATGTGGCCTGCCATGCGGTCGACGGGGAAGAAACCGATTTTGCCGGTGTAGGTGGCGGTCTTGCCTGCCTCGAAGGAAGCAATGTAGGGATCGTCCTGGTAGGCGCACTCGATCTGTTCGAGCGTGCAGGACAAGACCGTATCGAAGTTGCCTTCGACCATGAAGCGGACGCAGTCGCGCACCTGCTCAGAGGTGAGCAGCGGCGCGATCGAGTGGACCTGGAAGACGCGCTCGCAGGGGTGCCTGGTGAGGAACTCGTGGACGAATTGCTCGCTGGTGGCGACGTTGTTGGCAAGAGCTTCCGGACGCTTGTGGAACTTAACGCCCTCCGCGAGTGCGATTTCACCGAAGGCGTCGTGCTCGGAATTGACGTAGACCTCATCGAAGACGCCGGCCGCAACACATTTGCGGATGGCGCGCGTGATCGTGGGGATGCCGCCGATTTCGCGGAGGTTCTTTTGTTTGAGGCGCTGGCTGCCCATGCGGGCGGGAATCATGGCGAGGTTCATGGTGAGTTCCGTGGGAAAAGGACCAAAAGGACCAAAGAGACAAAAAGGACAGGGGAAACACTACTTGTCCAGAAGCGACAAGCGGACTTTGACAACCACTTTCTTCACCGTTTCGCGCGCGTCGCTGCACATGACCTGGCAGAGGTGGGCGTCGTTGGGGAAAAAGACGACGAACATGCCGGGCGCATTGCGGATGAAGACGGGCGCATTGCCAGGACGATGGAAGAAGAGGGCGTCGCTGCTGGTGTCATAAGGGATCTTAATTTCAAGCGGGGGCCGTGGATACCATTCCATGCCTTCGGTATTGACCAGCGACATCTGGATGTCGATGTAGTTGTCGTGCGCTTCGAGCATGGCTTCCTCGGGCGGGCGCGTGGGGTAGCTCATAATCCGCGCGAAGATGTCCTCCCCCTGAATGGGGATGAGGTTGTTGACCTCGGACTCCGGCGTCAGCGTTTCGAGAAACTCGAAGGCCTTGGTCCAAGGTTCGCCGCTGAAATAGCGTTTCCAGTTGATGAGTCGATCGGCCATCATAAGCCCCAGATACTCCTGTGTGCGGCGCAACGCACGCGCCGTGCCCATTTCTTCCGCGACGGCTCCACGTGAATGAAGCCCCCGGCCGCCTGGACCAGCGCGAGGCCCGCGGCCACGTCCCAGAACATGATGTCGTCCTCAGAATAGGCGTCGACGCGCCCGCATGCAACATACGACAGCGAGAGGGCGGCGCTCCCGAACATGCGCACCTTGCGGAAGCGGCGAATGCGCTCGGCGAACGCGTGCAAGCCTTCGTCGGTATATTCGAAATTGACAGGAAAGCCGGTGCTGAGCACGGCGAGATCAGCGCGTTCAATACTGGAGACGCGTACGGGCGCGGCGTTGAGCCAGCAGCCCGCGCCCGCGAGGCCGGAGAAGAGTTCATCGCGATTGAAATCATAGACCACGCCGAGGATTGGGGTGTCCACGGTGCTCAGCGCGATGCTGACGCAACAAGCCGGGATGCCGCGGCTGAAATTGAGGGTGCCGTCAAGCGGGTCCACGATCCAAAACGGTTTTCCGGCATCGAGTTCTCCGTGTTCGCCGCTTTCCTCGGCCAGCACATTGTAGGCGCTGCTGGCGAGTTCATCCAGGATGATCTGCTCCGCATCGCGGTCCGCCTGGAGTTTGATGTCGCGGCCTTCCTGGCTCAGAATCTGGTGCTCCCGCTGCATGGCTTCCGCCAGGACTTCCCCCGCTTTCCGCGCCGCCACCATCGCCAGCCGCAATTCCGCGTCGTAGGGTGCGCTCATCGTCCCAGGTCCCGGAGCAGGTTCTGGACGGCGGTGGTTTCCATGTCGAGCCGGCACTGTCTCGTGTAGGTGCCGGTGTGTGGCGTGAGCAGCGCCTGTTCGTAGCGCGTGAGCGGGCCGGTGTAGGGTTCCTGCCAGAACGCATCAAACCACACGCCCGCGACTTTGCCGCTGTCAAGGGCCTGGACTAGCGCTTGTTCGTCGACCAACTCGCCGCGGGCGGAATTGAGGAGGAGCACGCCGTCGCGCATTTTCTCGAAGGCATGCGCATCGAGCAGGCACGTGTCGCCGCTGGCGTGCAGGCTGATGACCTCGGCTTCATCGAGTCCTTCTTCGAGCGTGACCGGCAGTTCTTCGTCGCGCAACGTGCCGCGATCGAGGTAGGGGTCGTACACCAGCACCTTCGCGCCGAACGCACGGAGCAGTACGGCCACGCGCCGGCCAATGCGACCATAACCGATGAGCAGCACTTTCGCGCCCATCAGTCCGGCACCGATGCTTTTCTTCCACTGGCCGGCATGCAAGGCAGCGTTCGTGGGGACAAGCCGGCGCAGCAAGGCGAGCAGCGCGGCCAGGGTCAGTTCCGCGACGGCGTTGACCGGACCATCGGGCGTATTGGAGACCTTGATACCCAGGGCCTGCGCCGCTTCGAGATCGACGTTGGTCATGCCAATGCCGACCCGGGCGACCGCCTTGAGGCGCGGCGCGGCGCTTTCGAGCACGCGCCGGTTCAAGGGTTCCAGACCGGCGACGAGACCGTCTACGTCTTTCAAGTGGTCGATGATTTCGGCCTCGTTCAGGCGCCGTTTGAAGGGGTTTTCCTTCACCTCGACGCCCGCGGTTTCGAGGAGGCGGCGCGGCGCAGGATCTTCGTCGGCAAAAGAAGAGGGGCCAATGGCAACACGCAAAGTCATGATGAACAAGTCCCAGTTCCAAATTGAATATAGAATACCGGACACGTAGCCGGGGCTTCCAGCCCCGTTCCGGACTTGGCGGGTACGTCCGGTATTCAGCCGCGCACGAAACTCAAAGTGGGGGACTGGAAGCCCCGTTCCGGACTCAGCAGGCTTGTTAGAACCAGTGCGCAAACTCAAAGAGCGGGGCTGGAAGCCCCGGCTACGGTTGCCAAGGGGCAGAGGGGGAGGCCATGAACTGTTGGTCGTTGTGATAGATGGCGAAGACGAGTTCCATGGCTTTCATGGCCTGCTCGCTGTTGCCCATGAGCACGGGCGTATCGTTGACGACGTTGTCGATGAATTCGCCCACTTCGAGTTCCCAGGACGGGTCGACGTCAAAGTAGATGATCTCCTCGCGCGGTTTCCCCTGCGCAAAGCCCTCATCAAATTGTTTTCGGGCGACGGAGATCGTTTCGTCGCCGTAACTGCGCGTGGAACTGAGAATACCGTTGACCGTGAGGTAGCCCTCGCTCATGTAGATGTCGAGGTTGAAGCGGTGCTTCCACTGCGTGCTGGAGCTGTGCAGCATCGCGATGCGGCCGTGTGTATCACGCAGCAAGGCGAAGGCGTTGTCCTCGACGTTGATGTCCCAGTGCGCGGTGGTGACCATGCTCTTCACTTCGACGAAGTCGCCGCAGAAGAAGCGGAAGAGGTCGAGCATATGGATGCCCTGGTCGAGGAGAATGCCCGCGCCAACCAGTTCCTTGTTGTTGCGCCATTCGCTTTCGAAGCCTTTGCCGCCGGACTTGCCGTAGATGCCACGCATCCAGAGGATCTTGCCGAGGCGGCCGGTGTCGATAATGCGTTTGGCTTCCTGAATGCCGCCATGGTAGCGGTGGTTGAAACCAAATTTGAGCTTGAGGCCAGGGTTGCGTTGTTCCGCGGCGAGGATATCGTGAATATCCTGCAGGGTGCGTCCGGGCGGCTTCTCACAAAAAACGTGCTTGCCCGCATCCAGCGCCGCTACGACGGCGCCGGGTGTAAAGCGGTTGGGTGTGCAGACGAAGACGGCGTCGATCTCCGCGTTGACGATGTGTTCGACTGAATCGGCGATATCCACCTTGGGGAAGGCGGCAGCAAATTGATCCGGAACGGGATCGAAACCACAGACCAGTTCCGCGCCGGGATGCTTCACAAGCTCCCGGGCGCGGGTGATGCCCATCTTACCGAGGCCGATAATGCCAACTCGAACTGCAGCCACTTTAGACACTCACCTCCAGCTCAAATTCACTGGGTTCCCGCCTTCGCGGGAATGACGGTATTGGGGTTAGGCTTAGTGAAACCACGGTCATTCCCGCGAAGGCGGGAAGCCAGATGCTTTCCCCAGACCATTGTTCAATGATGCAGCCATTTGCCGCGTTTCATGGTCAGGTAACCCGTGACCAGGTGATCGAGAATGTTGAAGATGTCTTCCACCGGGCCGTACTCGTCTTTGGTCGTGGGAATGTGCAGAGCGATGTCGCAGGCATTCTTGAGACGGCCGCCATCGAACCCGCAGATGCCGATGGTGGTGGCGCCGTGGCGTTTGGCGGTGTCCATGGCGCGAATGATGTTCTCGCTGTTGCCGCTGACCGACATCGCGTAGACCACATCGCCGGGCTCCACGCGCGCGTTGAGTTGGCTGGCGAAAATGTTGTCGAACCCGACGTCGTTGCCGAGCGCCGTAACGGACTCGACGTTGTCGGCGAGACAGAAGGCCTTGAAGCTGGGCTGGCCCTCGACGTAGCCGCCGGCGACAAGGTCGTTGACCCAGTGCGAGGCCGTGGCGGCACTGCCGCCGTTCGCGATGAAATAGATCGCCTTTCGTTCATTGCAGGCGCGTTCGATGACGCCCATGATCCGCTCGACGACGCTGTAGTCCAATCCCCGCAGCAATTCGGAAAGGCGATCGGCATAACCGCGCAGATAGGTGCCCGTCGAGCCGGATTGCTGATACATTTCGGCCAAGTGATGCAACGTACTACTCCTTCGGTTTGCGTGCGGCGACGCGCACGTGCGAACTAAGCCGGTGCTTCTGCAGGAATTCCTGGAAGTCGGCATGCGCGAGCGGGTCGCGGTGATGCAGCAAGTAATCGACAAACGCAGACAACTTGATGGAGGGGTCCTGACGCACGGCGTGCAGTACCAGTTCCACATCCAGTTGTCCCGGGGTGCTCAATTCGACGAGTTCCAGCCCGCACCGCTCGACCAGGCGCGTCATACCCTCAATCGACAGCAGGTTGATGTGTTCGGGGATGAAGATGTAGGGCGTCTTGTCCCACAGGACCTGCAAGTCAAAGCCCGTGACTGAACGCGTGGTGAAGAAGAGAATGCCGCCGCCCGCGAGTACACCACTGGCCTCGCGCAGGAAGTCAAAGGGCGAGAACTGGTGCTCGATCTTCTCGAAGGCGCTGACCGCGCCGATGCCGGAGAGGGCGTCGAGTGTGGTCGCGGTGACCGGTGCTTCGCTTTCCGTGACGGGGACGAGCGGGCTGACGCTGTAGAGCGGCGAGAAGAACTCGAGCGCGTGGATTTCATCAAAGATCTGTGGGGAATGGGTAGAGAGGTCCGCGTAGGCCCGCGCGTCCGGGTTGCCGGTCTCATCGACGATTTGGCCCATCCAGTTGGCATGCGAACGCAGCAAGTGGTAGCGGCGTGCCTTGGCGGTGTCGCGCGAGAAATGCTCGACGCGGAAGCGGCTGGCGCGCGAGTTGGCGTAGTATTCCGCCAGCGTCGCCTCAGCCGGGCGCGGCGAGACATACACACTGCCGCACTCCTCGCAGCGGTTGTAGAGGAACTCCTGCTTGCGAAAGACGGCTTCGCGTTCGGCGCTGTCGCACGCGGGGCAATCCACTTCGACCAGAGAGGCAGGATCGGCAAAGAAATCCGCCGCGTCTTGAATCGACAGACGCTTGAACTCGGACATTAGCGCGGGCGGGCGAATGTCCGCCTCGTGCAGGCCGCTCGAAACTACCACCCGCTTCATCCGCCGGGTCATACGTACACCACTCCCTGAAAGTGCTCACCAAGAAAAGCGTATTTAAGCACAGCAGCCGCCACGATGACAAAAACGGGTGGAAGCCGGCTGGGGAAACGGCCGGACCTGTCGGACATATCGGACCCGTCTGACTGGCCAGACTGGTCGGACTGCTCAGACTGGCGAGTTTCAGCCACCGGTCTTTCGCCAGGCCACCGCAGCCAGGAGGGCGAACCCAAGCAGGAAGATCTGTTCCAGGAGATCCTGCCAGCGAAGGCCCCCCTCCGGCAGACAAGTGCAACCCACCGGCAAGGAGTCGCGCCCCAACGGTGGGACAAGCTGCCGCGCCGCCGCAATGTCATCTGCGAACGGCGCACTTGTCGGGGCTTCCTCGCCTGTGGGAGACGCGACCTGGGTCACCCCTGGGAAGTTAACCGGTGGTGGCGGAAGATCGTCCTCGTCTGGAGGCGAAGCGCCCGGACCAGCAGATACTTCGTCCACGGCCGAGAATTCTTCCAAGAATCCGGGCAAGTCACCGTATTGCGCTGTCCCCGGCGTGTGCTCTAAGAGCGACTTTGGTGCAGCCATGCGCCCGCGCAATACGAGGTCGTCCACATAC
>JACPGD010000380.1 GCA_016182645.1 Candidatus Hydrogenedentota bacterium
TCCAGCGCCTGCTCGACGCTGGGTACGAGCCGCAACTCCACCGCCTCAAGGCCCTTGGCTACCGCGAGATTGCCGCATACCTTCACGGCCAACAGTCCCTCGAGGCCGCCCTCGACGCCACCAAGCAGCACCACCGCCGCTACGCCAAACGGCAACTCACCTGGTTCCGCGCCGACGAACGAGTCTTGTGGATGTGTCCTTCCCGCGCAAATTACGAAATGGTGCTCGCGGCGTTGCAGCCCCGGAGCGCCGTCCCCGAGTAGCCTGGAGTTGAGCGCAGCGGCACCCCCGGGCAGAGTGCCCGACTAAGGTTCTTCAACGCTCACGTAGCAGGGCGCGTCCCCAAGTTCCAATGTTCCATTCCTTAGACTCAATCTCGGCGCGCCCAAGTGGTCAACGATGTCCGTAACCGGGAACGCCGGACCCAGCGTGATTGTGTGTGGCACGCCTGTCGTCCACGCTGCAATTTTCCGCGTACTTTCCTTCTCGAAGACGAGGACATAGTCCTCCTGACTGTCTGTGCGGTGGCGGGTGGCAAACGTGTAGCCGCGCAATTGCTGGACCAGTGTCTTCATGGCCGTAAAGGCCGGTTTGGGCTGGTAGTCCAGCGTGACGGTTCCGAAATGGTGCTCCTTTTCGTTGGGATCCGGCCCGTCGTCATGCCAGTCATACCAGATGCTGATTGGGATGCCGAACGCCGTATTGGTGAGCCACTGGCGCACCAGATACTTGCCCTGTTCCGCTTCACTCAGGTTCAGCGAAGAATAGCCCCACTCGCCGCTCAGCATCGGGATGACTTTATTGTTCCCAGCGGGGCGGAATTCCTCGATGAGCGTGCCCAGTTCCAGATACTCCGGCACGGCCGTCTCCGGTCCCTGCTTCGCGTCGCGGTAGGGGTGTACGCTCACCCCATCCACCAGTTCCAGGAGGCCGCGCTCGAAACACCCGCGCAAGAAGTCTAGATCAATGCGCGAAGTGGCCGGCCCCACGATGCAGGCGTTGGGATCAGCCGCCCGGACAGCGGGCACAACCGCCTTGCACCACGCCATATAGTCGTCCACATTCGGCTGAGGCGTCCAAAAGTGAATATTGGGTTCGTTCCAGAGTTCCCAGAGGATCCCTTTCCCCGCGAAATGGGCCGCCAGCCCGCCGCAGAACTTGGCATATAGTTCCCGGCAGGCATCGGTATGCGGCGCCAGATCATCGCCACAAATGGGGTTCCCATAGTCAATAATGAACAGCAGACGCATCTGGCGCGCCTCGAGCTGGCTGACCAGTGCGTCATACGCGCTGAAGTCATACTTCCCCGCCTCCTTCTCCGCGCCCGCCCAACTGATGTCCATCCGCACGATGCCGAAGCCCGCCTCGGCCATCATCCGCCAGTCCTCCGCGCCGCCTTCATAGAAATGGATGTTGACGCCAAGCCCTTCGGGGATGGGTCGCATGGTCAGCGCCGGATGCGGCGGCGCCAGTTCCCTCCCCAACGGCTGCGCCCCAGGCGACGTGGCACACCCCATGATCCCCAACATCACAATCAAAAGTGCATAGCGCGCGTTCATGGTCCTACCCCTCCCTTCCTCATTCCCATGGGATAGCACAAACGTAGCCGGTGCTTCCAGCCCCGTTCCGGAGACTGGGCGGCGGCGGAGAGGATTCGCCACCATCCGAGGGCCAGAGCGAAAGATGCGGAGCGGGGCGGCTAGCCCCGGCCACATTCCCCATCGACGTCAAAAACTTGACACTCTCCCCAAGATTTGTTACCGTATTCTCAGTCGTCTCTCCGGAGGCGGCTGTTCTTGTTTTTGGCGATCCCTTGCTGGCGTAGCTCAGTTGGTAGAGCAGCTGACTTGTAATCAGCAGGTCGGGGGTTCGATTCCCTTCGCCAGCTCCAGTAGTTGAAGATGCTTACCCACCGGTGGGTCGTGCCGGATTGGTTTCTGCGGTGGGTTGCCCGAGTGGCTAAAGGGGACGGGCTGTAAACCCGTTGGCTAGCGCCTACGGTGGTTCGAATCCACCACCCACCACCATTGTTGACAAGGAATCCCGGATTCTTTCTATAATACGAGGTTGTCCGGGCGGGAATAGCTCAGTTGGTAGAGCGTCAGCCTTCCAAGCTGAGGGTCGCGAGTTCGAGCCTCGTTTCCCGCTCCATTTTTTGTGCTTTCCACAGGCCCGCGTAGCTCAGTCGGTAGAGCACTTCCATGGTAAGGAAGGGGTCACCAGTTCGATTCTGGTCGTGGGCTCCATTTCTTGTTCTCAATTCGGGAACCTGCAATGAGGAGACGCGGCGCGAACGTTGCGTCTTGAGGCAAGTGTTTACGGGACGCGGCGGAGACGCCGCAACGACGCAAAGGCCCGAGAGACGCGGCGGGGACGCCACGTCCGCGGCAACATGAGGAGAAAGAGGTAAGGCATGGCCAAGGCAAAGTTTGAGCGGACAAAGCCTCACGTGAACGTGGGAACGATTGGCCACGTGGACCATGGGAAGACCACGTTGACGAGCGCGATCACGAAGGTGCTGGCGAAGCAGGGGAAGGCGCAGGCGATGGA
>JACPGD010000381.1 GCA_016182645.1 Candidatus Hydrogenedentota bacterium
ACATCGACGGCGAAGGCGACGCGGACGGCGACGGCGTGCCCAACTTCGAAGACGCGGGCTCGGCCCTCCCGGTCGCGCCGTGGGCCTGGGCGGCGCTGGCCGCCGCCCTGGCACTCTGCGCCCTGCGCGCGCTGCGGCGTGCGAACGTGTGAGGAAGAAGAAAGAAAGGAATTGACGCGAGAGAACGAACTCAAAGAAGAAACGTGCAAACGTGCGGCCACTACGGGCTGCTCCCAGTCAGTCCGCGCGGCTCCGTGTTTGTCCGTGTCAATGCACCAGCATTTCCGCGGGGACCGGTTGTTTCGGCAGGTCTGGACCCTCGATGAAGAACTCCAGCGTTCTCCCGCTACCGGCCTGGAAGTAGTCGAGCCTTAACGGATGCAGTCCCGCGTCCAGTGCCACCTGGCCCGAGCGCTCGCGCGCGCTGTGTGGCCCGTCGTTGTCCACGACCAGGTCATCGCCAAAAAACAGGCGGCTGCCATCATTCGAATTGATCGAGAAGGTGTAGGCGCCCCGGCTCGGGATGCGCACATACCCGCTGAAGCACAACCCGAACTGGTCCGGCAACTCCCGCTCCGGCAGGCCCACCGCCGCCGCCACACTCATCTCGTCCGGCTTGCGGTCGCGCAGCGCCTGCGTCGATTCCGGCGCCGTGTCCAGCTTAAAAAACGCACACGCAAGACCCGCCTCCGTCCGCGCCGCCTTCGCGGCTTTCTTCGGCGTCTGTTCCAGGAACTCGCCCGACAGGATCGGCGTCACCTCTCGTCCCTGGCTGAATCCGCGCGCCTTGACCGTGCAGGATTCCGTCACCTTGAACGGCCCCTCGTACAGCGTTGAGTTCTGCGCCGGGTCGGCGCCATCAACCGTGAAGCGGACCTCCGCCACTTCCGGCCGGTGCTCGATCCTCACCTCCACCTCGTCGATGAACACATTGCGCTTCGAGAACCCCGTCAGCGGCAGTTCGTCGTTGATGACCATCTGCGCCTTCGCGGGCAGCGGCGGGAACGCGGCGTGCGGCTCCAACTGGTACCAGTACGCCACCGAAGCATAGTCATCCTGCAGCGGCGCATAGTCATCCTGCAGCGGCAGATAGCGCCCTTCGCTCTGCCAGCCGAGCCCCTGAATCGTTACGCGCAGGTCATTCTCAAAACGCACGGGATCGTTGATGTGCCAGCGGTACTCGCCGAAACGCCGCTGGACGCCGTCAAATGCTACGTGGTAAAAACCGGTGTATGGGCTGCTGAAACTGTCATACACGTCGCGGCCATTCTCCACCCGGTCGTTATAGCCATACGAACCGCAGAAGTAGTCTTCCTCGCCCGTCCCGCAGATCGTCGGGAACTCGCCGTCCCCGTCGATGTAAAACTTGATTTCGCCCTCGCCCCACCAGCCCTCGCTGTTCGCCCCGTGCGCCAGGTACGTCCCCACATAGTGGCCCCGGCCCTTGATGCCTTCCACAATGGTGTACACCTCCTTATATGGCAGCGGGTTCACCCGGCGGAATTGCGCGTGGAAATACGGCGTGTCCTCCGGAACGTCCTCCAGCGAATAGTCGATTTGATAATACAACGACGCGCGCTTCTCGCCCAGGTTCTCCATCGTCACCTTGCAGTGCTTGCGAAACGGCATCTGCCAGTACGAATTGAAACCGCTCCGCGGATTGACGCACACCGCCAGCGACGTAATCCGCGGCTCCTTGCCCAGGCCCCAGCCCGCGGCGAAAAAGTCGCCCACCGGCGCCACCACCGACGGCTCCGTCTCCCCGTCCCAATAGAAGCGCAGGATCATCAGCCGGTATTCGCCCACCGGCGTCATCCAGATATGATTGATGACGCCCGGCCCCTCCATCTCGCCCAGCGTGGCTGTTGTGCCCGGCTCAATGTAGATATACGGGTTTACCTTCCAGCCCTGGCCCAATTCGCGCGCGGCCCGTTGGGCGTTGCCCTCCTCGAGCGTCGCCATCCCGCCCTTGCCCTTCTCCCCCGTGAAATTCTCCGGACTGATCGAGCGCGTCTTGGCGTCCTTGAGTTGGTACAGTTGCTTCATGGAAGTGCCCTGTCCTTCTGCGGCGTGCAGGGTGACGATTGAAAGACCCAGAATCAGTATCAACCGCATCGTTTTCATGCTGCGTTTCTCCCCATTGCTGGTGTTCCGCCTGTCCCTCGAAGACTCCCGCCCACACCGTAGCAAATGCACCAGAGTTGATCAACCCCAGTAGTGCCGCGCTCGCCGAGCGCGGCACTGGGCCGGAGCGCTGACTCAAACAGGTACCGCATCTCCCAGTTCCGCGCGCCGATCAGTCGCGCGCCCGGCGAGCGCGCGACTACTGTATAATGCCGCATGTGAATGCGGACCGCACGGCAATTCAGGGGAGATGGACCAATGCTGCGAATGAAGCGATGGGTGGCCTTGGGGTGGTTCTTGCAGCTTGCCCTCGCGGGCGCGCTCGCCGCGACGGCGGACGACGTCCGGGTCTGGGAGGAAGCGATGACGCTGCCGACCTATGAGGTTGGCCCGGCGGACGCCAACCCGCGCTTTCTCGAAGCGCGCAGCTACCAGGGCGCCAAGGGCCCAGTCTATCCCTACGCCATGCTCGACAACCTCACCAAGGTCAAAGCCGACCACACGTATAAAGCACTGTATCTGGAGAATGAGTATGTCCGCTTCTGCGTGTTCCCCGAAATCGGCGGGCGAATCTTCGAGGCCTACGACAAAACCAACGATCACCATTTCTTCTACCGCCAGCATGTGATCAAACCCGACCTGATCAGCATGTTGGGCGCCTGGATCTCCGGCGGCGTCGAGTGGTGCGTGTTTCATCACCATCGGAACACCTCGTTTTTGCCGGTCGACTACACGCTGGCCGAAAACGAAGACGGCAGCAAGACCATCTGGATTGGCGAGACCGAACGCCGCCACCGCATGAAGTGGCTCATCGGCATGACGCTGCAACCTGGACAGTCGCGCCTGGATGTGACCGTGAAAATGTTCAACGGCACGCCCTATGTCAACACCATCCTCTATTTCGCGAACGTGGCCATTCACTCGACCGACGGTTACCAAGTCATTTTCCCGCCCAGCACGCAATATGCGACCTTCCACGGCAAGCATGAATTCACGCATTGGCCCATCTCGCACGAAGTCTTCAACCACACGGACTACACGAAGGGCGTGGACGTTAGTTGGTGGAAGAACCATGCGGGCGCGACCTCCTTCTTTGCGTGGAATTCGCAAGAAGACTTCTTTGCCGGGTATGACCACGACAAGCACGCCGGCGTCGTGCATGTCGCCGATCACCACGTCGT
>JACPGD010000392.1 GCA_016182645.1 Candidatus Hydrogenedentota bacterium
TTCGCGCACGACCTGTATACGCTCGCGCCACTTCCCCTGGCGAAGATCTCCGTGTACAGCGCGAAGAGCCAGTTGATGGGTACCGCCAATACGGACGAGCGCGGCATTGCCCACTTGCAGGCGCTGAACACGAAACTGGGCACACCGCGCGTGGTGGTCGCGGAGACGCAGGATGACTACACGTTTCTTGACCTGACCGCACGCTCGGACGATCCCACGGGCTTCACTGAGAGCATGCCGCGCTTCGACAGCGAGGCTTATGACGCCTTCCTCTATTCGGACCGGGACCTCTACCGGCCCGGAGAGACTGCGCACCTGCGGTGGGTCGTGCGGACGGGCGCGGGGCTGCCCGTGGCCAATGTGCCGCTTCAAGTGCGCGTGCTCAATCCCAAGGGCAGCGAGGTGTTCTCGGGGCCGACGATGCTTTCCGCCTTGGGCTCCAATGGGATGGACCTGGCCACGGAGGCCGCGTGGCTGACGGGCCGCTATACCGTCGAACTGAAAGTGCCGGCGGCCGAGCAGGCAATTCAGACGTACTCTTTCAACGTCGAAGAGTTTGTGCCGAACCGGATGAAGGCGGAGGTCCGCGTGACGGACAAGGTCTGGCAGCCGGAAGAGGCACAATCCATTCAGGTGCTGGCGCAGCATCTTTTTGGCGCGCCCGCGGCCGACCGCAAGGCCGAGATCAACCTCATTTTCCGCAAGGGGAATTTCAAGAGCGAGCAATGGCCGGGATTCAGCTTCAGCAATG
Source organism: Candidatus Hydrogenedentota bacterium (assembly GCA_016182645.1). Taxonomy (GTDB): domain Bacteria; phylum Hydrogenedentota; class Hydrogenedentia; order Hydrogenedentales; family JACPGD01; genus JACPGD01. The sequence goes on from JACPGD010000392.1 coordinate 752, forward strand.
ACGCAGAATACAAGACCGAGGTGAATTCGCTGGGCGAGGTGCAGACCGACGCCGCGGGCGTGGCAAATTTCAGCTTCACGTTCAAGCCCTCGCCGAAGATCACCTTCCCCATCACCGCGACCGTGAGCGGGCAAGTGGCCGAACCGGGCGGCCGCGCGGTGCGCGGTACGGAGGAAGTGACTGTCCTTCCCGCGGAGACGTTGCTCGGGATCGGCGTCGCGGGCCAGGCGGCCGGGCAGGTGGACGTGACCGTGGCGGCGATTCAGGCGGACGAAACGCCGGCCGCGCTGCCGTCCGTGAAAGTGACGCTCGAACGCGAGAATTGGCACTACTACGTGCGACGCTACAGCAGCTACAACGAGCCGCGCTGGAGCAAAAGTTTTGAGACGGTCCGGACGGTGGACGTGCCCTTGCAGGATGGGCGCGGCCTGGTGCAGCTCAGTTTGCCGGAACGCTACGGCTACTATCGAGTGCGGGTGCACTCCGAGGCGACGGCGCAGTATGCGTCGCAAGCGTTTTACGCCCACTGGCGCGGCATAGACGAAGTCGAACAGGCGCGGCCCAGTCTGCTTAAGTTGACACTGAACCAAGAACGCTACGTGGTGGGCGATACGGCGGAACTGCGCATCGAGTCGCCTTTTGACGGTGTTGCCGTGGTGGTGCAACACGGCGAAACTATCCAGCAGGTGTACACCCTGCCCATCACGGATGGAGCGGGAACGCTGCGGTTCGTCGCGGGCCAGGATGCAGCGCCGAATGTCTGGCTGGAGACCACGGTGGTGCACGTGGTCGAGCAAGGGCGGCCGCAGGTCTATCCTTATTCGAGCTTCGCGATGATCAACGCGGAAGTGCGCGACAAGGCCAGGAGTTTGCAGGTAAGTTTCCCGGATGCGCCAGCAGAAGTTCGGCCGGAACGCCAGTTGGACGTGACCGTGCAGGCGCTGGATCACGCGGGCCAGCCGGTGGTCGCCGAAGTCACCGTGGCAGCGGTGGACGAAGGCATCCACCAGATCCTCGGGTATGAAACGCCGGACCCCTATTCCTGGTTCTCCCGGCCGCGACAGCCGGACTATCGCCGCGCCCACTACTATGATTCAGTCGCGTATGACTTCCAGCCCGTGCCGATTGGCGGCGACCTGATCGCCCGGCGGCTGGGCAAGACCAGCGACGTGGGCGAGAACTGGATCAAGCCGCTGGCACTCTGGTCGGGCGTCGTACAGACCGGGGCGGATGGCAAAGCGCTCGTCAGTTTTACACTGCCGAAGTTCAACGGCCAAGTGCGCTTGGTCGCGCTGGCGGTCACGCCGGCAGCCACGGGCGCGGGCGACGCCTACGTCTACGTGCGCCAACCCTACATGCTGCGCACCAGCCTGCCGCGATTCACCCTGCCGGGCGATCACTTCCAGGTACACGCGAATGTGTTCAACACCACCGATGCCCCAGTAAAGCTACGGCTCAGTTGGGCCGCGAGCGGTACGTTGAGCGGCAGCGGCAGCAAGGAAATGCCGCTGGCGGCGAAGGGCGAAGCCAGCACGCTGGCGGATGTGACCGCGGGCACGGCGATCGGCCAGGGCACTGTTCAATGGATCGCGGAGATCTTGGATACTGCGGGGACCCTGATCGAAAAAGTGGAGGAAAGCCTCCCCCTGCCCGTGCTGCCGCCCGCGGTGTATCAGAGCGATCATGAACTTGTCGTGCTCCCGCCGGGCGAGAGCCGGAGTTTCCAGAATACCCGCTTCCTGAAAGAACTCCGGGTCGACATGAGTCTGGATGTAGGTGCGAATCCATTATTGCGCCTGAAGGAACCGCTGAAATACCTCGTTGGCTATCCTTATGGCTGCGTCGAGCAGACCACCAGCCGTGGCTTGCCGCTGTACCTCCTGCGGAAGAACGTGGCGTTGCTGGGCGGCGACGACACCGACTCCAAACGCTACGAACAGTATGTCAAGGCCGCCATCCGGCGCTTGTTTACGATGCAGACGAATTCCGGTGGTCTGGCTATGTGGCCCGGCGGCAACGAACCGTATCCCTATGGGTCCGTGTATGCGGGGCATTTCCTGACCTTGGTAAAACGCGATCAGGAACTCGAACTGCCGGAACAGCCCTTCCACGAGTTGCAGGAGTATGTGCGGCGCGTGGCGAAAGACAGTGCGGACGACTCGTTCGCCGCACTCTATCTGCGCGCCTACGCCCTCTACGTGCTCGCGCTCGACGGCGACGCGGAGGCGCTCGAACAACTGCACAGCTTTGACAACGTGCTGATGCCGCGCGCGGCGCGGTATCTACTGGCCGCGGCGCTGGCCGTGAATACGCAGGACGCGCCACTTGTCCAGCACTACCTCGCATCGACGCCGTCCGAGTTGTACGAGGAGCGGTACACCAGCGGCATCCTGAATTCCGATACGCGCAACACGGCAGTCCGCGTGATGGCGCAGATCCAGATGGGGGCGCCGGGCGCCGTGGTCCAGGAAGACGTGGACAAGCTGCTCCGCTACCTGGAACAGCGCCGCTACTACACCACGCAGGAAACCGCATTCGTGGTGACAGCGCTGGGGTTGTATTTGGAGCAATTGGGCGGCCAGCCAGAGTTGGCGTCCGCCACCATTGCCGGACCGGACGGAGAGAAAACCATCACGGGGGCGGGGCAGTTCAAGGCGGCCACCACGGATCCCGGCGCTGTCTTCACCGTGGCGAATACGGGACAGCGGAGCATGTTCATCAACTTCACCGCGGCCGGGACACCGGCGCAGCCCGACCTGTCGGCGGTTTCCGAGGGGGTGACAATATCGAGGAGCTACATCAGCCCGGAGAGGTCGCCGCTGAGCGGGCTCGTGTTTGAACATGGCAAGAGCTACCTGGCGACATTGACCTTCTCGTGTATTGAAGACGTCGAGAACCTGATCGTTGCGGACTTGTTGCCGGCGGGATTCGAAATCGAAAACCCACGGCTCGATCCCGACGTGATGGAGGGGTTGGAACCGGAGGGCGCAGTCACGCCTTCTTACCTCGAGATCCGCGATGACCGGTTGGTGCTGGCGTTTGACAGTCTCGGTTCCGGCCCGCACAAGTTCTACTACCTCGTGCGCGCTGTGACGCCCGGGACGTTCTCGCAGCCGCCCGTCCAGGCCGAGTGCATGTACGCCCCCGCGATTCATGGCCACTCTGTTCCCGGCAGCGTGAACATCGGCCGGACCACGCCATGATGTTGCTCAACAGAACCAGAAGCGTGCGCTTGCGCGTACTGGCAGCTTGCCTATCGGCCGGATGCATGGCATTCGGAATGGTTGTGCTGCTGCTGGGCCGGCCAATGAATATGGGCCGCTACCTCGCTGCGCAACCATCGCCGCAGTTGCTGGACGCCCGGGGCGAACTGCTCTGCGCGATGCTGAATGAGCGGGAGCAGTGGTCATTTCCCGTGGGCTTGCAGGAAATCAGCCCGCTGGTCGTCCAAGCGACCATCGCCACCGAGGACCAGCGATTTTGGTCACACCCCGGCGTGGATGCCGTGGCGGTCCTGCGCGCAGTGGTCCAGAACGTGCGCGGCGGCGAGGTCGCATCCGGCGCCTCCACGTTGACGATGCAATTGGTAAAGTTGTCGGGCCAACGCACGGCGAGCCGGTGGCGGACGAAGTTGGTGGAGGCGTGGCAGGCGCTGCGGCTGGAGCGCAAATCGACGAAGCAGCAACTCCTCGAGGCCTACCTGAACAAGGCGCCCTATGGCGCCAATCTGGTGGGAGTTGAAGCAGCTTCCCGCCGGTATTTCGGGAAGCGCAACCGCGAACTCACCCTGAGCGAAGCGGCCCTACTCGCGGGGTTGCCCAAGGCGCCCTCGCATTCTCAGCCCGTCGAGCATCCGGAGCGTGCACTAGAGCGGCGAAATCATGTGCTGAGTCGAATGCTGGCGGAGGGCATGATTGATGAGGCCGCCTATCAGCGCGCGCTCCGGCAGCCGGTGAGCGCAGCATGGCATGCGCTGCCAATGCTGGCGCCGCATCTGGCCAGGCAGTTGCATGCGCCATTGAAACAGGAGAAGTGGGTGCAAGTGACGTTGCAGGCGCGTTTGCAGCGGCGGCTCGAGGCGTTGGTCCCGAAATACTTGAAGCGCTTTGATAACGAAATCGCGAACGCCGCAGTCATCGTCGTCGATGCTCCCTCCGCGACCGTCTTGGCGCGCGTGGGCAACAGCGATTTCCTGGGGGCGCCGGGCGGACAGATGGACCTGTGCGGCGCGCTGCGTTCGCCCGGTTCGGCGCTGAAGCCATTCACCTACGCTTTGGCGATGGAGCGCAATGTCCTTTATCCCACGGAAATGCTCTTGGACGACACCCTGGATTTAGGCACCTACAATCCCGGCAATTTCGACGGTGACTATCATGGGCTGGTCAGCGCAAAACAGGCCTTGGCGTACAGTCTTAATGTTCCCGCGGTGATGGCCCTGGAGCGCGTGGGTGTCGGCCCGTTACGCGACTTTCTACGTACACTGGGCTTCAGCGCGCTCACGCAATCGGCCAGCTACTACGGCCTTGGCCTGACCTTGGGCGATTGCGAGGTCACCTTGGAGCAACTCACCGCGGCCTATTGCATGCTGGCCAATGAAGGGGTCTGGCAGCCGCTGCGCTTATTGCACCCAGACGCTGGTGCGGAAGAGGACTATCGGGTGATATCCCGGGGCACGGTGCTTGCCCTGTTCGACATGCTCGAGGCACCGTTTCCCCACGAGTTTGAGCAAGGATTTATAGAAGCGCGCGGCGTGCGCCCGCGCGTGTGCTGGAAGACCGGAACTTCGACCGGCTATCACGATGCGTGGGCGATTGCCTTCAACAAGCAGTATGTGGTCGCCGTGTGGGTAGGCAACAGCGATGGGCGCGCGAGCCGCCGGATCATCGGGGCGCAGGCGGCCCTACCGCTGGCCGGCCGCATCTTCCGCGAACTCGGCCATACTCCAGGAGAAGTCTGGCCCGCGATCGGGGACGATTTCCGGGAGACGGCGGTGTGTGTCGCCAGCGGGTTGCCAGTTTCGCCATGGTGTCCAGCCCAGCGCGCGGCCCGCCTGCCCGCGCGGCAGTATCTGAACCGCCGGTGCGATGTACATCGGTTGCCCGGTGTCGGCAAGACAGTCCTGGCGCGCTGGCCGGGGTCGCCGCTGCGCTGGGACCTGGCGCGCATTGGACTACCGCACCCTGTTGACGTGCCGGAGACGAGTGGGGAGGCCGTTGCGCTGCAAATCACGGCGCCGGCGGACCAGGCGGAGTACATACTCACTGGGGAGGAGGCGGGGGACCAGGTCATGCTTGGTGCGTCCACCCAACAGAGCTCCACCCTTTATTGGTACTTGGATGGACAGTTTCTCGGGCAGTCCTCACCGGGTAAGCCTGTGCTCCTGGCGCTGGAGACGGGCGCGCACGAATTGAGTTGCATGGGGCCCAGCGGCGAGACCGACTGCGTGCGATTCAATGTGCGCGCGCCGGCCGCCACGGTCGAATTGAAGACCTATTGAGCGTGGCAGACCGGGGGAGTGGGCGCCGATTAACAACCGCGGAAGACGCGGAATACCGCGGTCATCCTGAGCGGCACTTCCAGTCATCCTGAGCGAAGCGAAGAAACGGCGCCCCCGACAGGCGAGCGGGCCTGCCGGGGGCTGAGGATGAACATGAACATGAGGCCATCGGCTTTCGTTGTCCACGAAGGGCCGTCAAAACGCCGTCTACTTCTTGCCTTTTCTATCTTCCAGTGTCAGCGAGCCGTCCCCATTACGATCCATCTTCTCGAAGCGTTCCCGCGTGAGGTCTGGGGTGGCCGCCTGCGCCTCCTCGAAGGTGACCTTGCCGTCGCTGTCGGCATCGGCCTTCTTTAGCCGCTCGCCGAAGCCCTCTTTCCGCACATTGGGCGCGGCATCTTCCGTGCTCAGCGCGCCATCATTATTGGCGTCGAGCTTCTTGAAAGCGTCTTCAGGAAAGCCCGGCTTTTCCGCCTGAAGTTCCGCCAAGGACACTTTCTTGTCGCCGTCCTTGTCCGCTTTGACCAGCATTTCTTCTCGGACGGCCACCCAATTCTTGGGACTCTCCACGGCCGCGGCGCCTTCAGCGGTGACCGGCCCCGCCGCCATGTCCGACTGATCAAGCGCGCCATCCGCGTTGCGATCCCAGGCCTTGAAGCGCTCGGCGGGCGCATTGGGCAATGCAGCCTTGAACTCCTCTTCAGTCACTTTCTGGTCGCCATTTTTGTCGGCCTTGCGCAAGAAGGCAGCGGGCGCGGCCCGCCGCGGGCCTCCTTCGCGGCGCATATCGTTTTGATCGAGCGCGCCATCATTGTTCGAGTCGTGCTGCTTGAAGCTGTCCGCGGGCGCGTTCGGGAACGCTGCTTTGTATTCCTCCGGCGTGATTTTGTGATCACCGTTCTTGTCGGCCTCGCGCAGGCGCATGCCGGCCCCGCCCGCTGGAGCAATGGGCAATTCTTCACGCGTGAGCGCACCACTCTTATCTTTGTCGAGCGAGTCAAAGCGCTCTTTCGGCATCCGCGGCAGCACTGATTTCAGGTCGTCATAGGAAACCTTGTCGTCTTTGTCCATATCAGCACGGTCGAATACCGCCGCGAGGGGCGCGTGTCTTTGTGGTCCGGCTTCTCGGGCTTTTTCTTCAGCAGTGGCTGGGACAAGCCAGGCCAGGGATAACAGGAACAGGCCAGTGGCCAACATGCGGTTCATAATCAACTCTCCTTGCTGCCAGCCACGGGTTGAAGTTTGAGGCTGGTTCCGCCGAATATAACCCGCTTTTTCGCTTCCGGTTCCACGTCAGGCGGAAGTCGGGGTCCGCGCGGAGGAGGGTATTCGCGTCGGCCGCTGATGTCTTGCCGTCGTTGTCCAGCTGTCCATCACGTCCATCGAGTCCATAGAAGGAACCACTGATGCTGCATACGGCTGATCTTGGGCGGAGGTTCAAGTCTTTTTTCCCGGATAGCACGGAGATCTGGGGATGCCGCGTGCCTGGCCGGGTGAATCTCATTGGAGAGCATCTGGATTACAACGGCCTTCCCGTGCTGCCCGTGGCGCTGGAGCGGGCCTTGTGCTGCGTGTTCGCGAAGGCGGCGGGAGGGACGGTGAGTCTGGCCAATGCAAACTCGATGTATCGCGCCGATGCTTTTGAAAACGTCGCTGAGATAGCCCCCTCGCCGCAGGCCCACTGGAGCAACTATTGCAAGGCGGCCCTGATTGGCCTGAACCGCGCGCTGCGCGTCAGCACCTTCCCGGGAATGCAGCTTCTCGTCTCTGGCAATCTCCCGTCCGGCGCCGGACTCAGTTCTTCGTCCGCATTGGTGGTCGCGTGTGCCCTGGCCTATTTGCAGGTCTTGGGGGTTCGTCTCGGCAAGGACGTTTCGCGCGTCGCGCTCGCGGAACTGCTGGCCGGGGCCGAACACTACGTGGGGACGCGGGGCGGGGGAATGGACCAAGCGGTAATCCTGAACGCGCGCGCGGGACACGCATTGAAGATCGATTTCTTCCCGTTGCGTCTGGAGCACGCTCCGCTGCCCCGCGGGTGCAGCCTCTACGTGTGCGACTCCGGGATGCGAGTCGAAAAGAGCGGCGATAGCCTGCACCGCTACAATGCCGGTCCGGCCTTATGCCGGGTATTGACCGCCCTGGTTGAAAAGCAGACCCAAGAAGAGATAGATGAGGGCTTCCGGCTCGCGCGGTTGGGGGAACTGTGTCACGGCTTGCTGTGTTTGACCTATCGGGAGGCCGAGGAACTCTGTCTCCGTTCGGTTCCCGATGCCCGGTGGAGCGTGAAAGCCATCGCGGCCCGCTTGGGCACTGCGCCGGACGAGGTAAGGCGCCGGTACCTTGGCGAAACACCGGAGCCGGCGGAGGGGTTTCCGCTGCAGGCGCGGCTGCGGCATGTAATGACCGAATTCAAGCGCGTCGAATTGGCGCGGGATGCCCTTTTGGCCGGCGATACCGGCACCTTGGGAGAGTTGATGAATGCTTCGCACGAAAGTTGTGCGCGCGACTATGAAATTAGTGTACCCGCTCTTGATGATTTGGCCGGGGCCGCGCACGATGCGGGTGCATTGGGCGCCCGCTTGACCGGTGCAGGTTTTGGCGGGGCCACCGTGAACTTGGTGCCTGATGCGCGTGAGGGCCAATTCCATGAACACATGGCGCGATACTATGCGGAGTGGAGAATGAACGCCGCGCAATGCATGTTTAAGACATTGGGCGGCGGTGGTGCGGACTACTTTGGCGTATTATCCACTTAACTTGCATTTTTCGCAGTATCGCCGGTAGAATCTTGACAGGGTCACAGGTTCGGTTCTATCTGTACTTTGCATTCATAAATGGCGCATCTCGTGTCGCCCGGTGCGCCGGTGATGGGACCTGTCGATCCGCATGTCTGATGGATGCTGCTGGGCAGGGCAGCGTCAGGAGGTTGTGATGCGTTGTCCGTATCATCTCTTGCGCGAAGTGGTCGGCTACTGCAACGTCTGCGGGGAATTCGGGTGCGGGGATTGCCTGACGGAACATGAAGGGCAATGGCTGTGCAAAAAGCACTACAAGCCTATTGCCGACCAAATGGGGAAGCAGAAACGCCATGAGGAACTACTGACCAAACCGGAGCGCCAGCGTCTCGTAGTGCACACAAAGGACGGCAAGACAAGCTACGGGATCTGCTTCGCCATGAATCACAAGATGGATGGCTTTCATCTCGACTTGCTGGATGATCGCGGAGAGCCGGTGGGCAAGACGGAATACCATTCGTTTTCCGATTTGAAGGCCGTATTTTACGTGAAGACCTTCGACGGCAAGTTTGACGAGCAGCATCAATACAAGGAGTGGCACCCGCAGGGAAATGAGGTGGTAGTGGAGTTCCTCGATGGCGAGGTGATGCATGGGCACACGTTTCACGTGTATCGCAAGGGAGAGCCGCGCTTCTTCCTGATCCCCAGCGATCACAACACGAACAATATCAGTGTTCTCATCGAGGCGAGCGCGGTGAAGTCTGTGCTGGGCCCCGAAGAGTACAAAGCGCGGCGGCAACATGAACTGGACGCTTTCCTCAAGGACAATGCTCCCACAGGGCGCAGTCAGGATGAATTGATGGGCGACTTCCATTTCGAGCACCGCGAATACGGCCGGGCGATGAAGTTTTACCAGACGGCGCTCGAGAACGGTACGGACAACCGGACACGCTTACGGAAGAAAATGGCTTCGTCCCAGTACAACGTGGGTGTGCGCCACATCAAGCAGCACGATTATGTGAAGGCGTTTTCCTGCATGAAGGCTGCGCTCGAATCCGATCCTGCCAATGAACGGGCCAAGGAAAAGTACGAGAAACTGAAGCAGTTTCTGAAGAAGAAGAGCAAGCGGGAACCGACCGAGAATATTCAGATGTAGAGTGGGCGGAATGGCCAAATCCGTCTGGCGCATCGGACGGATGGGTCGGATCGGACTGATCGGACCGATCTTCACCAAAGGCCAACCCCCATCTCGCAATGCCCGCCATCATAGTGGTACTCTTAGCAGCCATCACGGTGTTTCCTTGCGCTGCCGTGCCCTTTTTTCATGAACCTCATTGAAACGAGTTGCATTGTCCAACATACGTGAATTGCTGGAAGGGCGGGAACGGTCCACGCTGTCGCCGCAAGCGGCGTTGGCGGCGGCATCTCGTGGACGCGCGTTACCGGAGGAAGAGGATCCCTATCGGACCGCCTTCCAGCGGGACCGCGATCGCATTCTGCACACCAAAGCGTTTCGCCGCTTGAAGCGGAAGACGCAGGTGTTCCTCGCGCCCTGGGGAGACCATTACCGGACGCGGCTGACGCACACTCTCGAGGTGGCCCAAATTGCGCGCACGGTGGCGCGCGCGCTGTTTGTGAATGAGGACCTGACCGAAGCCATCGCACTGGGTCATGATTTGGGGCACACCCCTTTTGGCCATGCGGGCGAGGCGGTGCTGAATGAGGTTTTCGAGCCGGGCTTCCGCCATTTCGAGCAGAGCCTGCGGGTCGTGGACAAGCTTGAACAGCGCCATGCCGGACCGGGCCTCAACCTCACTTGGGAAGTGCGCGACGGCATCCTGTATCACTCTAAAGGCAAGGCGCTGCTCCAAGGCAGGAAGACCGAAGGACCAAACACAATCGAGGGCGGCATCGTCAGCGTTTGCGACGCGATCGCCTACATTAACCACGACATCGACGATGCCCTGCGCGGCGGGGTGATTACCTTGGCCGATCTGCCGGGCGATGCCCTTGTCGTATTGGGAAACACCAGTTCCCAACGCATCGACAAAATGGTCGTGGGGCTTATCGAAGGCAGCAAGTCCGGAACTCTGGCCATTCAGCCGGGCATTCTTGAGGCGATGAATGCCCTGCGCGATTACCTCTACCGTCAGGTCTATCCCGCCGAACCCATCGAGAGCGAAATCCGCAAGGCCAAGAAGCTGCTCCGGGAGCTTTATTTCCACCTGCTTGAATTTCCCACCCCCGAAAGCACCATTGGCGACCCCGAGGACCCGCTAGAACGCCGCACCGTCGATTTCGTAGCGGGGATGACCGACGAATACGCGTTGCGCCTCTACCGCGAATTGTTGATGCCCGCCCGATGGATGCCCTGAAGCCGCCGCCGGGTCAGGACTACCCACTGGCCGTGGTGTCGGGATCCGGGCTGAACCTCCGGAAGCTGCTCGACGAAATCCATGGCGAAGTCTCCTTTACTGAAGTCAATATCCCGTGCGGCGCGGTCCCCGGCCACCGCTACTGCTTTCTGTTCGGCCGCTGCGGCGAGACAAATCTCATCCTCCAGGAGGGCCGCCTCCATCTCTACGAGGGACTGACGCTCGCGGAAGCGTGTGCGCCCGTGGCGGCATTGCGGCATTGGGGCGTCCACACCATCATCTTCACCAACGCCTGCGGCGGTCTGCTCCCCATGCTCCGGCCTGGAGACCTGGTTGCGGTGGAGACGTTTCAGGCGTGGCCCTGCACGCGCGCGGGGATGGCCCAGGAATCCTCAGCGGCCAGCACGGACTTTCTTGTCCCCGGTTGCGACGCCGCCGGCGTCTACTGCTGGGTCCACGGCCCAAGCTATGAGACCCGCGCCGAAATCCACGCCCTCCAAATCCTCGGCGCACACGCCGTTGGCATGAGCACCCTCCCCGAATTGCTCCACGCCCAGCGCCTGGGCGTCGCGACCGGCGTGATTTCCTGCGTCACCAACTCCTGTCTCGAAAAAATGCCTCTTACGCATAAACATGTGGTAGAAATAGCGCGCAGCGCCAGCAACAAGTTGGAGCGAATCATGCGGAGATTCGTGTCCTCAGATCCCGCCTGATGGCGGGGAATCAGGGGCCAATTCATGACAGCCGTGCCGGTCGAAGAGGCGAACAATAGACTCAATGAGATTGTCGAAAACGTCGAGGCGTTTCCCACCGTCTTGACAAGGAATGGAAGGCCCGTTGATGTACTTATTGCCGTGGAAGACGAAGAAGAAATAGAGCGGTTGGTCCTAGGATACTCACCCAAGTTCCTACGGATTCTCGAACTCGCATCGAAACAGATTCGCGCGGGCAAAGCATCAGCCATGAGGACTTCTGGCGCGAATCTGAAGCAAGAAAGTGACGCCGGATCTAAGTTCATTAGCAGAACAAAAGGCAACTTCGAGATGGACATCATGCTTGAGCCGATGGACAGCAAAGAAGATTGACCGGAGAGGATGCAATGCGGTTTTTATGTTTTACCCTTTGTCTAGTCACTGTAATGTGTATGCAGGGATGTCTCGCGTACGATGTCATATATGGAGTGGAAGGCACTGTCTTGGATGCAAGCACAGGACATCCCATTTCAGGTGCTCGGGTTCGACTCCATAAGTGTCCTTTGATTCCACATCGGACCAGAACTGATAGCGAAGGTTACTTTTGGATGGCCGTTTATGTGTCCGGGGTATGGGTATTAGAAATCGAAAAGGCCGGTTTTGCTTCGCAGACGCTTGAAGTACGCGCTGAGGATCTGAATCCAATTCTGGTGGAACTCACGCCTCTATGAAGCGTTTTTACTTTGGGACAGAGACCGAACCCGATAACAGCAATCTGTCGCTTAAGGGGGCTCGGCCTCAGTTCGCATTTGGAAGCAATTGGACCGCGTCCGACGGCACATCGGCCGCGGCCTTGACAGCCGCGACGCCTTCGAGCTGGCTGTCCGTCAGCACAATACGGTTGGACTCGCTTCCCTGTACTTCCAGAAACACGCCCGCGCCGGTCTCCGCTGCGCAACCCCGGAGCTGGGCGTCCCGTACGTTGATGAAGCGCAGCATGGGATAATTGGCGGGTGGCTGGGCGGCGAAGCCGTTGATGCGTAGCCGCGCGACGTCATCGAACGCGGCCGCGGGACCGGTGTTTCCCGCTTCACTGGGATCGGGAATTCCCGCCTCCGTGTGCCAGCGGACTTTCCGGTTGTCAGTTGTCGCGATGCGCCAGTAGTTGTCCCGGTATGTGAAGTCCACGTCCGTTAAGACCAAGTCCCGCACATGCCGGGCATACAACGCATACACGGGTTGATAGTCGTACATCTCCGGATCGGGGTAGTCGGCCTCCTGTTCCGGCATCTCGGCTTCGGGCAGATACGACGCGCCGCCCCGGTATTCGACACGCAGATTGGACAGCGTGACCCCCTCGATGGCGTGTCCCGGAACGCCGGCGATTGAACACGCCAGCGAGGCGCCTGTCGCCGTGATGTTCGAGACGATTACGTTGCGCAGTGAGCCCGGCACGGATGTTTCCATGTCACGCCCGCGGTTGCCCAGCCGCACGAAGACGGGCATGCGCACATCGATCATCGAGATGTTGTTGACTACAACGCCGTCGATGTTCGCGCCATCCACGGATTCAATGCAGATACCGCCGCGCGGCGGGCGGCGTTCAGGCAACGCTGTGACAATGCAATTGCTGACGGCGATGCGTTTGAAATCGCCCCCGGATTCCGTGCCCAGCTTGAAGCCACTGCACTCCGTGGCGAGGTAGCAGTTCGTGACTGTGATGTTCTCCGTGGAGCGCCGCTCGCCCAAGGAAAAGCTCGCCTTCGGCACGATGGCGTCGTCAACGGTCTCGATGTGACAGTTGGAAATGCGGACGTTGCGCGAGGCGTCCGGATCAATGCCGTCGGCGAATCCCCGGAGAATAGTGACACCATCGATGTTGACATAATCGGTGCCCAACAGGCTGATGGCATAATTGGGGATGTTCTGAATCGTAATATCACGGATGGAGACGTGACGGCAGCGCTTCAGGGCGATGGCCTTGGGACCACCCCGGCCAAAGCGGTTGCTGTCGATGGTCCCCTGTCCCATAATCGCAATGTGCTCGACGTCCTCACCCCAAAGCAGCGCGAAGTGGAAGTAAGTGGTCTCGCCGTCCGCATCGTTTTCGAAGCCAAGCTCCTCGTAGCGGTCGTAATCCTCCTTTGATTCGCTTCCCAGAAGGGTGGCGCCATTGTCGAGCCACAGTGTGACGCGGCTGCGCAGGTGCAGGCTGCCGGTGAGATATGCGCCCGGCGGGAAATAGACGGTCCCGCCACCCGCCTGCGTGCAGGCGTCCATGGCGGCCTGGATGGCCGCGGTGTCGCTGGTGGCGCCGTCGCCAGTGGCGCCGTGCGCCTTTACGTCGTAGAGGGCCGAGGCTGGAGGTGAAACCGCCTGGAGAATCAGCACGGCAAGAAGTGTGGCGGTGCGCAACATTCAAAGCCCTCCCCGAAGCAAAGAACCAGTTACTGGTTGGTGTCCCTAAGACCGTTCAGAGAACACATGGGCCGAGAAGCGGTAGAGCTGGATGCCGGGCTGCCGCCAGGCGTCGTCGAGCGCGCCCGCTTTGCGACATACACCCGCCAGAAACTGGTGCAGGTTCCACCCTTGCTCGATGGCGACATGCGGCAGCAGCAGCCCACCGCCGCGTGGTCCCGCCCGTTCCAGGAAGAGCCCATCACGGCCCAGCACGATTTCACTGATGTCGTTCACAGGAATGAAGGGGGAGTCCGCCGTGAGGCCGGGACATAAGGCGGAAATCTCGATGGAGACATGCGGCAATTCGTCCACGGTCAGTGGTGGAAAGCGCGGGTCGCGCAGGGCCGCGTTCATGGCATTGTCGCACACGGTTTCCGCCAGCGACTTGATGCCGCGCGTGTAGCCAATGCAGCCGCGGAGTTCACCGTGACAGCGCAAGGTGACAAAAGCGCCATGCTTTTCCTGAAGCCGGGGCGTCAAAGGATAGTGCCCAAGCACCACGTCCTCTCCCCGGACACCAGCCACGACAGCATCGCGGGCAATCCGCAGCAACGTTGCCGCTTCGTCTGTGCTTAGAAAGGGTATCGGTTCCTCAAACATCTCAGGTTCCTCAGCGAGGCGTGGATGGCGCGCTCACGGGTGCTTCCGGGGCCGGAGCAGGCGTCTGTGGTTCCGCCGGGGCGGCATCCACGACCGTGGCGCCCCCGCCGGGCAAGCGCGCGAGCGGTATGGCCAGGGGATTCGGCTCGACCTTTGTTTCCGGCACCGCGGCCGTCGGATCGGCAAAGGCGAGCGCGCCGTAACTTACACTGCGGTCTTGATTGCCGGTCTTGCGCGCGGACAAGTCATAGGCCAATACCCGGCCCACCGTATGCGCAGGCAGGGCCTTCATCAATACCTGGATGGCCATTTCGCCGCAGATGGTAATCCCCGTCTTCTCCACATATTTCTGCAGGTGCTCAGAATCGCGCCTGGCAATCAGCCGGAAGGCGTCTTCATCCAACTGCTGAATATTGGCGAGGATATTGTCGTTGAACGGGCGAAAGCTGAAATCATTGCCGAAATGTGTAAAGTCGCTGCTGACGATCAGCAGCGTGCGTTCGTCTATGATCGTCTTGAGGGCGTCTGCAACCGCCACTACGGAGTTGGGATTGAAGTTGCCGTGCGCATCATTCAGGCTACCCACCAGTATCGGGACGAGCTTGAAGAGGCCCAGGCGCTCCTGGAGGAACGGCAGCAACACCTCGATCGAGTGCTCGCTTTCGTGCAGCGGTTTCCGCCGCTTATCGCCATAGTGGAGCGCGCGCGTCGATACCAGGGTCGAAAGGGTCAATCGCTCGATGGCCTCGCCATCCAGTGGGACGACGCCGAACGGGGTAACGAACGCACTGGCAATCGGGATGGAGCAGTTCTCAAATGCTACGAAGTGGGCGGGGGCCAGGATGATGACCCGCTGATACTGGCCGGGTTGGAGCAGCTCGAAGGCTTGCGCGGCGATTTGGCCGGAGAACTCGTAACCTGAATGCGGTACGATGAGGGCCACAATCTTGCCCGGCAACGGTGCGGTCGCCGTGGCACGGTAAAACCCGTGAATGGCGTCCATCAAGGCCTGGGGATTGTCAGGATAAAACGAGCCCGCCGCGACCGGGGGGCGAAGTATCTCTTCGCTGAGCGCGGGACCAGCCGCCAGCGCCATGAACAGCAATCCCGCGACGCTGTAACGCATGCCCAAAACCTCCGCCGGTTTGTTGCAGACTGTTCACCCAAATTCACCGATTGCCGAAGGATGCACTGGTCCGATCCGTGTCTTCGGCGTGAGGTCACTGGCCTTGCAGGTGCGGGCGTTCAAGTTGTGGACGCTCTGCTTGGGGAGTATACTTCCTCTGCTTTCAGCAGGAGCGCCCGTACCCCGGCTAGGGGACCCGGGCGCCACTTCGATCCCAACTCAATTTCGGGGCAAAGGGTAGCGTTTTGCATTTATAACCGCCGGCAGTGTGGAGGGAACACCATGAGCACGATTGAGCCCATCAGGAAACGTAACGTGGGGGTTGTAGGT
>JACPGD010000391.1 GCA_016182645.1 Candidatus Hydrogenedentota bacterium
GAATTGCCGACGCTCTACCACTCCGCGGAGTTTGGCGCGGCGTCGCCGCTCCAGATTGCGCGGATGTTGCAGTGGGGCGACGCGCATCTGCGCCACGAGACGACGCTGGGCGGCGGGCGGCTGGTGTGGAGTTCGAACTGGTATCCCAACCGCGGCCGCTCCTACACGCACAGCACCTATGAGATGGCGTATGGCGAAGAACTGAACTACGCGCTGACGAACTACCTGGCGGGGAGGGCGGAGGAGGGCCATGCGCTGCTGCGGGCGACGCTCTGCGGCATCTACAACGGCCCCACGCCGGGTGGTCTGGCCTGTCACAGCAACACTGACGGCACACAGCGGGCCAATGACGAATTCGCCGATGCGATCAGCATGTGGGGACGCGCGGTGATGGAAGGGCTGTTTGGGATTCAGCCGCACCGGCCGGACGGGGAGGTTGTGCTTTGTCCGCAACCGCCAAAAGACTGGGCGAAAGTGTCTGTGGCCGGGCCGCACCTTTCGTACTCACTCGAACGCCAGGCGCAGACGACGGCCATCCACTGGACATCGCCGGTGGAGACACGCGTGCGGTTGTTGTTGCCGATACCGGGAAGCGCGGTGCGTCGCGCGCAGGTGGATGGCGTGGACGCAGCGGCCGCCATCGAGCCGGGCCACTTTGGGATGAACTGGGCGGTCCTGGAGTCTCGAGCGGCGAAGGAAGGCGCATTCCTGATTGAATACGGGGACCAGCCGCCGCCGGTGCTTCCGGCCTTGGACACGACGAAGCAACGGGCGGAGCGCCTGTGGCGTTCACCGGTGCAGGCGCGTGACCCGTCGCTGTGGACCTTGGTCGATCTCTCGCCCGTCTTCAATGCAGCGGTGACCGGGGCACTGCAACAGGTCACGGAAAAGGCCGTCGCGCCTGACGCGGCGATGAGCCAGGTGGGGTTCGGATATTGGAAAGATCATCTGCTGCAATACCACGGCAGCCGCAATGAAGCCATCAGCGACGCGGCGTGGCGCGGCAAGATTGAGGGGGATGGCATCGGCTGGACCACGGAGCACATCCCCTTCAAATCGCCGAAAGAAGGGCCAAACATTGCCGTGGTGACACGTGCGGGTGGGTTTCCCGCCGCCGTTGAAGTGCCGGTGCGGGCGAAGGGGCGGAAGTTGCTGCTGATGCTGAGCGGCATAACCTTTCCGGCGCAGAGTCACGTGGTAAACCTGCGGGTGACGCTGCATTACGCGGACGGCGTGCAGACCTATCGCGATCTGGTGAACCCGATTGATATCGGTGATTGCTGGAGCACCTGGTGCGGGCGTTTTCACGACACGGCGGCGAATGGGTTTGAGAACATTGGCGGGCGCAGCGGCCCGGCAGGCTCAGCCGAGGTGCAGGATCTGACGCAGCCGGTGGCGGTGGACACGGAGGCACATCTGGTGTCGATGGACCTGCGGGGGGACGCCGAATTGGAGAGCTTCAGCCTTGAGGCAGTGGCAAATGATGTGATTTTTGGGCTGATGGGGGCGAGTGTGCTCAAGTAGCCTGTTGCGCATTGCCGTGCACAATGGGTACGATAAGAGTGCCGGTGGGCGTGGTAGTGCATGGCGCAAGACTGCTCGAAAGATCGAGCGACGGAGGAACGCGCCATGATTATGGAGATGCACTGCCACACGTGCGAGTACTCGGCGTGCAGCTTGGTCAAAGCAGTCACGCTGGTGCAACGCGTGCTGGAAAAGGGGCTGCAGGGGATCGCCATTACCGACCACCACCACTTCTGGCCTGCCGAAAAACTGGTGGAACTGCGGGCGGCGGTGGATGTGCCGGGCACATTTCTCATCCTGTCCGGCCAGGAGGTGGGCACCCCGGAGTTTGGCGACGTCCTGGTCTATGGCGCGGACCGCGTGTACCCATCCGGCACCTGCATCGACGTGATCCGCCGCGAGTTTCCCGAAGCGGCGCTGGTGCTGGCGCACGCCTATCGCAATGGCCGTCTGCCGGACGAGGCGACCCTTCTGGATCCGCGACTGGACGGCATCGAGATCTTCAACTCGAACCACACCGTCTCTGAAAACACGCGCGGACTCAAGGATTGGCACCGCTACAAGTTCACGGCGATCGCCGGCAGCGATACACACGCCGAGAACTACGCGGGACTGTATCCTACCGTATTCGATCATCCTATCTGGACAGTGGAGGAGATGGCCGCGGAAATCAGGGCAGGCAATTGCCACCCCTATTTCCGGGAGATTCATCGCGCCAGCTCCAGCGATACGCAAATTGTGGAACTGACCTTGGGACGGAAAGAGAAACAGGCGCCGGACCGCAAGATTATCGTAAAGACACATCAGGACACGAAAACTTGGGCACAGGCGGAACGGGCCTACTACATCATGCGCGAACTCGGCACGTGCTGCTTCACCGGAGGGAAATACCGCATTCCGCTACCGGTGGACGAGGATCCACAGACGCTGACCATCATCGAGCAGCGCGTCAAAGGAAAGGTGCTTAAAGAGTTTCTGGCCACAGCCGAAAAGTCCGACGCCCGCCAAGCCATCCAGTTAACGGCCGGCTGGGTGGCACGCCTGCACAATGCGCGCGTCCAGGTGACCCCGCCGGAAGAGTTTCTGGAGCTGGAGCCGGCGCGGCTGGACGAGTGCCTAGATTTCTTGCGCCGCGCCAAGCACCGCCACATTGACCGTATCGTCGAGATTCGGGACGCCGTTATGGATACGGAGCGCGCGCTGTATGGCGAGAAAACGGAGGTCCTGGTGCAAGGCCACGGCGACTTGCATCCTGGCAATGTCCTCATCGGCCAGGATGATCCCGCGGACCCTGAGTCGCACTTTGCGGCCGTCATTGACTTCACGTCGTCCCGTGCGATGCCGCCCGCCTTTGATGTAGGCGCCTTCATCGAGCAGTTTCAGTATCAGTTCTTCCAGAAACCAGAGATTACTGCCAAGGTCTCCGCCGACGACTTCCTGACGGCCTATCTCGCGGAGGCGGAGGATCTGCCCGACGACTTTCTGTCGCAGGTGCAATTGTTCAAAGTGCGGACGACCCTGCGGATCATGGCCTATCTCATCGGCTTGGGCATGGGCCAGCACCCTGACATGTGGCGGCTCATGGTCGAGGCGGAAAGAAACCTCGCGCATCTGGACAGTATTGGGTTTCTCGTCCGGAATCATGGCGGTATTGCCGCCGCTGCGGAGAGTGGCCAGCGCTAAGCTTCAGCCTTATGTCCATTCTGTCCATTGTTGATAACTGCTTCGAGCCTCCGGCAAGCCCACCGTCTCACCCCCCTTCGAAACGGCCTGGAGGATGGTGATACGGTCCTCGGGCCGGACGGGGAAGTCGAGGGAGTCCTGCCTAACTCAACCCCTTGATTCCACCTCTTCGTGCTTCACAACCCGTGCGCGGCAGTGGCGGGTAGTTTCTTGAGGCGGGTCAGCCTTGCCTCAGCCGCTCGAGGAGCTTCTTGCACGCGGCGATCCCCTCGAACTCGCTCATTTTGTCGCCTTCGTACTCGATGCCAATATAGCCGTGATAGCCGTGGCGGTCATGGACGATCTGGATGATCTTCTCGTAGTCCAGCGTGGTCTCATTGCCCACCTCATCGAAGTGGTAGCACTTGGCGGATACCGCTTTTGCATAATGCATGAGACTGTCGATGGCCTGGTTTACGTCGAACAGGTATTCGCCTTGGGGATTGCGCGGAAAATTACCGAAGTCCGGCAGCGTCCCAAAGCGCGGATGGTTCACGGCGTGCATGAGCTTGTCTACCGCCTCGGGATACGATGAGGGGCCGCCATGGTTTTCGATAATGACATTCAGGTTCTTCTGCGTTCCGTACTCCGCCAACTCCTGGAAGCCGGGCGCCGAGAGGGTGATGAATTCGTCCAGGGCACCGGCCCGCTCCATTACGTCCTTTGGCGCGCCCGCCCAGTTCATGCGGACACAGTGGCAGCCAAAATCAGCGGCGATGTTCATCCAGTTCTTGTGCTTGTCCACCGCCTCTTTCCGCGCCTCCGGCGTGTCGCCGCCAATGTTGCCCTGGCCATCGATCATGATGAGCATGATGTTCACGTTGTGCGTGGCCGCGTTCTTCGCGAACTCGTCCAGGTAACTCTTGTCCGTCGAGGCCAGCATGTTGTTGACCAGTTCGATGCCCTCGATGTCCCACTCCTCTCGCGCCAACTTCGGCATGTCGAGCATGGGCGTCTTCCCCTCGCCCTTGCCGATTGTGCGATGCAACGACCACGCGGCCAGCGAGATGCCATACGTGCGTTTCATGTCTGCTCCTTGTGCCGGGCACGGCGCGTTCACATTGAACGCGGCCGCCTGGGCCGCGCTCCCGGCCGCCCCCAGCGTCAGCGCCGCCGCGCCGGATTGCTTGATAAAGTCCCTGCGTGATGAATCCATGGTGCAAGCTCCTCTTAGATCTCCGCGACAAACAGAGAGACTCTAGTCGATCCCGCCGCGCCAGTCCAAATTCACAAATTGCAGATCCTAATGGCCTGGTGAAGTTCCTTTGTTCGTACCGTCTCTCGCCTACAGTTTCACAAAAATATTCTTTCGATAGAGAAAGTACGCCGTCCCGTAGCAGACGCCATAGAAAACAGCGAAACCGGCGAAGATGATGCCCCAGTTGGTGATGTCTTCCGGGATAAACCGTTCGGCGCTTTCCATGATGCACCATTGGAGAATGTAGATGACCAGCGGGTTCATGCCGAAGACCGTGAGATGCGGGATGCGGACGTCGAGCCGGTCGCAAATCAGGTGGAAGATCAACAGCGTTAGAAAACAAAAGCCGGTCGACCAGAAGCTGACGGGGGCCGTCATGTAGTACTTCGAGAACGGCCAGAACTCTTTGATGCCGGGCCATTCCATGCGCAGGAGCCAACCCATCGCCAGAGATGCAACGGCCAGGCCCAGGCAGGTAGTCACGATCTTTCTCGTGTCCTTCGTCGCAATGATGTCATAGCCGATGGTGCCGGCAATCAGCATCAACAACCAGCTCCAGTGACCGAGCGGCCCGCCGTTGATCGTGGTGCCGAGCAGTTCAGGTCCGATGGGAATGATCTTCCAGAGGACAGGCATCGTCTCGTCGCTGAATTCCACGGTGCGCAGCAGCCAATCGCCGTAAACGGTAAATGAGAAGACGGCCTGATAGAGCGCGAGGAAGCCGATGCCCACCCCAACGCGGACGGCGGGTTTCTTGTCCACCACCCACAGGGCGATCAGCCCGGCCAGGCCGATGTTCATCAGCGCGTCCCACAGGTAGCCCGTGTAGAGCGTAAAGGCGATCAGCACCAGCAGCGCATAACGCTTGAGCATGCCTTTCCGCGCTTCCGCCACGCCCACGTGCTCGAGCCGGCGCTTCATCGACAGGCGCATACCCATCCCCACCACGAACAGGAACAACGGCGCTATGGTGTCGGCATAGCTGTATTGTTCGTGGTGATGGTGCAGTTGAAACCACGTGACGTCATACGCTTCAAAGTAATCGACCAGCAGCATGCCCAAGATGGCATAGCCCCGGATCTGATCCATGGACGGAATGCGCTGCGACAGTGCCGCGCCGGCGGTTCGTTCGCGAGACATGATTTACCCCCTCGGCTTCCAAAGGTGATTAGTTTCTGATGCGGAAGGGTATTAAACGCAACCGCGACCTCTGCGTCATTTCGAGCGAATGTGAGGAATCTCATGCCACGACGGTGAGAAATCTGGGCAATCGCATGGCGAGATTCCTCACATTCGTTCGGAATGATGCAGATTTTGGTTTTTCCGCAACGAAAACTAATTGGGAATGAAGACACCGATCCTAACATGCCCGGTCCATGCGATCCGAGTTTCTTGCCGCGGCAATCGCCACAACAGAAACTAATCACAGAAATCGTTCTTGACACCCGGCCCGTTGTTTCATATCAAGAATGCCAAGGATCGATTGTCTATCCGATTGATTCGATGGTAAAAGTAATTGAAGGCATGCAACTGCCTGGCCGCCGCTCTGCTGCACAGTGTGCGCTGCTGGTGGAAGGATAAGTAGTTTTGGGAGCTACCTTTAGCGAAAGAGCCGACCGTATCCGTTCCGTCGGAATCCTCACCTCCGGGGGCGATTGTCCCGGCCTGAACGCCGTGATCCGTGCCGTCACCAAGACACTCGAACCGGAGGGTGTCGAGATTTTTGGGTTCATGGAGGGCTTCAACGGGTTGGTCGAGAACCGCTATATGAAACTGAGCGACAGCCAGACCAGCGGCCTGCTCACCGTGGGTGGCACCATCCTCCGCACGAGCCGGAACAAACCCCACAAGATGCCCGCGCCCGATGGCGGCACGCGGGACATGTCGGGGGCGGCCCTTGAAACCTATCGCCGCCTCCAGCTTGATTGCCTCATCTGCCTGGGCGGCGGCGGCACGCAGAAGAACGCCTACCGCCTCGTTAAGGAGGGCGGCATCAACATCATCACCGTGCCGAAAACCATCGACAATGATGTGTACGGCACGGACATCTGCTTTGGCTTCGATACCGGCATGACCATTGCCGCGGAAGCCATGGACCGGTTGCACACGACCGCATCGAGCCACCACCGCGTTATGGTGGTGGACATCATGGGGCACAACTCCGGCTGGCTCGCGTTGGGCGCCGGTGTCGCCGCGGGCGCGGATGTCATCCTCATCCCCGAAATCCCCTACGCGCTCGATGTGGTGGCGGAATCCCTGTTGGGCCGCATGCGCCGGGGCAAGATGTTCAGTATTGTCGCCGTGGCCGAGGGCGCGCTCTCCGTCGAAGAAGCGCGCAACCGGCCCGATGACCGCGACGAGAACGGCAAGAAGAAAAAGAAGAAGGACATGGACGTCGTGGAGCACACGAAGGAGCCGGTCAGCGCGATCCTGGCGGAACATCTCGAAGATGTGACCGGACTCGAGACGCGCGTCACGTCCTTGGGTTACCTCCAGCGGGGCGGCGTGCCCACCCCCACCGACCGCCTGCTCTGCTCGGGGTTTGGCACGCACGCGGCCAAGTTCGTGCTGGAACGGCGCTTCGGCTGCATGGTGGGCCGTCAAGGCGAGGCGTTCGTCCCGGTTCCCCTGGAAGAGGTCGTGGGCCAGAAGCGCTTGGTGCCGCTGGATCATCCCTGGATCAGGACGGCGCGCGACGTGGGGACCTGCTTGGGCGACCAGTTGCCCCATGGACATTAGGAGAGGACAGGTTATAGGGGAGAGGGGTGGGGCTGATTTTGCCTTGGTTGGAGGAAATTTCTGCCTTGCGTGCGGCGGATAGGGGGCGACTTCATGATTTCATGCCCCTTCTGCATGGCATATGGCTTGCTTTCTTGAGGATGCGGAGCAACCTTTCAGGAGGCCGGACGCACGTGCGGATGCAGATCATACTCCCCCTCGAATTGGCGGCGAAGCTTCCCCCCACGGTATCGAGTGCCACCTACACGCGCCTCACACCCCGGCACAGTCCCTGGTTCCAGGAACAACTCAGCAAGGTTGCCTCAAACACCAGTGTCCCCGCCGGCTACACCGTCCAGAAGGGCGACACCCTCAGTCACATCGTCCAGCAGCGTCTGCGTCAGGCGGGTGGGCAGCCCACGGCGAAAGCCATCTACGAGGGCGTCCAGAAGGTGGCCCGCCACAACGCGCTGCGCGATCCGGACCTCATTTTTCCGGGAGACAGGCTGGATCTCGGGGTACTTGCAAGTTCAACGGTGGCGCAGGCGCCCGCGATGGCGGCGCTCCCAATCTCCGAAATCCCCAAGGTGCTTGCTGCCTCCCCGGAGATCATGAATCTCCCACTCATTCCCGCAATGCCGCTGCTCAGCGCAAGTCCCGAGGCCAGCACCCTCGCCGAAGGCGGCCCCGTCCTCAAGCTGCCTGAGCGCGGTTCCATGCGCTCCCTCTTTGATCGTGTGGCCGAGGAAGCGCGCGAAAAGAAAGCTGGTCTTACTGGATTCATCCAGACCGTCCTCCATCCCAAGCGCAGCCAGTCTCCGGATCCCCCCGCGGGCCTGCCCTCGCGCGAAAGTCCATGGAAGCGCACCCTGGACGGCCCGGCCCGCCTCACCTCTGAATTCGGCCGCCGGAAAGACCCGTTTAGCGGCGAACTCGCCTTTCATGAAGGCATCGACCTGGCCACCAAATCGGGAACCAAGATCTATCCCTTCCAAGCGGGCGTTGTGGCCTTCAGCGGCTGGAAAAGTGGCTACGGCAACGTCGTCATCGTGCGCCATGAAGACGGCGCCGAGACCATCTATGGCCACAACTCCAGCAACCTCATCCAGACGGGCGAGCAGGTGGACGAACGTACGGCGCTCGCCGAAGCGGGATCGACCGGCCGCTCCACCGGCCCGCACCTCCACTTTGAGGTCCGGAAGCAGGGCAAGGCCGTGAATCCGCTGCCCTACCTCACCGGCGAGGCATCCCTTTAACCCGAATGCGGCATGCGGCGGTAAGGCCAATTCGTGGCAGTGGGACGTGCTGGCCGGCGAGCCCATGACATCTATCTCGGGCATCCTTGCTCCGTCGTGATCCTGCATTGTCCGCATTCGGCAGCGTTGGTATACTGGCGCGGGCTTGTGGGAAGGAGCGAGAGACCGTGATGTCAAAGCCGGTGGGATCGCGGACACAACGCGTAGTGATGCGCATTTCGATTGCGGGGGCATTGGCGGCCACCGCGGGCGCGCTGTGGGCGTGGAGTCTCGTGGACGAGTATGAGGGCCGCGCCACGCTGCTGTTCACGCACCTGCCCGGTCCACGGGTGTTTGAGGACATGCTGGAGTTTGAAGCGGGGGCCGAAAGCAACTGGCGGGTGGAAGCGTTGAAGGGACGGGTGCAGGAGGCGCTGCGCTTTCCCCTCGATGCGCCGGGCGCGCCCGAGCC
Organism: Candidatus Hydrogenedentota bacterium; assembly: GCA_016182645.1. Taxonomy (GTDB): domain Bacteria; phylum Hydrogenedentota; class Hydrogenedentia; order Hydrogenedentales; family JACPGD01; genus JACPGD01. Next base: position 8,870 of record JACPGD010000391.1, read on the forward strand.
GCGTTTCCAGCTATCCGTGCCCGATTATGCGCTCCTGTTCAAGTCGGATGCCATCATTCGGAAGCTGCGCGACACGGCGGCCCAACCGAACAGTATGCGCGACATGGCGCTCGAGGTGTTTCGCGAGCGGCTGCAAGTGCGCACGCGGCTCCTGGCGCAAATGCGCGAGGACTTGGTGTATCAGGAGGTGGTGGAACTGGTGGTGACGGAGGACTCTCCGAAGCTGTCGGCGGACCTGGCCAATGATTGGGCACGGGCCTGCGTGGCGCTTGCCGCCGAAGTGCGGCAGCAACGGCTCGCGCAGGTGCAGTCGTTTTTTGACGAGCGCATCGAGGCCACAAGAGCGCGGCTGGCCGCCGCGCCGGACGAGGCGGCCCGCGCCGCGATCAGGCCCTCGCTGCAAATGCTGGAAGCGCTGCGTGCGCTCGCGGGGGCGGACACGGCCAGCGTGACCATCCAAAGCGAGGCGGCGCCCGCGGAGCGTCCCGTGGGACCGCGGCGGGGGCTGATCCTGCTGGCTTCCGGTCTCTTCGGCCTGCTGCTCATGGCCCTGCTGGAGGTGGCATGGGCCGTGTTTCCCGCTCCGGCGGCGGCGGTTCCGGACACGGCCGGCCGTGAGCCGTAAGCGCCTGCTTATCCAAAGTGCCTTCCTCTCCGGCGCGAGCATTTTCGTTGCCATGGCCGCCATGCTCGTGGTCGGCAAGCTCGTCACCACGCTGCCGCCCATGGCGGTGGGGCTTTTCGTGCTTCTGCTGCTGTGGTCGGACTTTTTCAATATCGCGAGCAGCTTTGGCCTGACGGTTGCATTGCCCAAGCTGGTCGCCGCGGCTCCCGAGGAAGAAAAGGCGTGCTTGACCCATGACGTGCTCGGCGTGCAGGCGGTGCTGCTCCTGGTGGTTGCCCTGCTGGTGATGGCGTTCTACGTCGCGCTCCCCTTACAGGCAGTCCTGATCAACAAACCGGACGTGGCCGTGTTCATGGAGGTGCTGTGGCTGCTGCCGCTGCTCTTCATTGGCGGCGCCCTGCGGGACATGCTCATGGCGATGTTGGCGGGACTCGGGCGCTACGCGGGCCGGGCCGGCGGCATCGTCGTGGCGGCACTGGCCCAGGTCCTGCTGATTTTGGGATTGGTACTTGCGCGGCAGGCCACGCTCACGTCTATCACTCTCGCGACGGCGGCTTCCTATGCGCTTGCGGCCGCCTGGCTGTATGCGTTGTTGCCGGAAAAGCGCGTACCGCACCTCAGTATCACGCAGTACCGGAGCGCCGTGGCGTTCAGTTGGCCGCTGCACGCCAACAGCCTGTTGACATTCGTCTACCAGCGCTTCGATACGATGCTGGTTACCGCCATGTTGGGCATTAGCGCGGCGGCCGTATATGACATGGCCAAGCGCATCCCCGCCCTGCTTTCGCGCGTGTTGGGCGCGTTCCTGGTGCCCTTTTTGCCCAATGTTGCTGAACTCCTCGCGCAGGAAGATCGCGAGCGGGCCAGGCGCCTGCTGAATCGCGCTCTGATCCTTACAAGTTGCCTGGGCTATCTGGTGACGCTGGCGACGGTCGTCGTGCAGGAGCCACTGCTATTGCTTCTTTTCAACAAAGACTACCTGGCCGCGGCGCCCGTGTTGGGCCTGCTGCTTACCGCCACGTGTCTCGGTGTCCAGGCCGGTATTATGGGGCAG
>JACPGD010000007.1 GCA_016182645.1 Candidatus Hydrogenedentota bacterium
AGTGGAAGTGCGGTTGACGGACCAAGGGAGCGGCCTGCAGCCCGAGGCGCGGGAGCGGTTGTTCCAGCCCTTTTTTACAACGAAGACGACCGGGACCGGACTGGGCCTGGCCATTTGCCGCCGGATTGTGGAGGCGCATGGGGGGACCATTGCGCTCTTGGACAATCCCGGGGGCGGGACGACCGTGCTGCTGACTTTCGAGAGACTGAAGCAAAGCGATACCACGGAGGGCCCCTTGATGGCACAAGGTGAACGCGCGTGAAACACCGGCTCTTGATAGTCGACGATGAAGAGTTGATCCGCTGGTCGCTACGGGAACGGCTGGCCAGCGAGGACTGCGACACGATGGAAGCGGCCGACGGCGCGGCGGCGCGGGCGGCGATTGCCAAACACTCCTTCGACGCGGCGCTGGTTGATTTGCGCCTGCCGGACACCGATGGGCTGATCCTGCTCCGAGAAATCCACCAGCAGCAGCCCGAGTTGCCGGTGATCATCATCACGGCGTATTCGAGCGTGGAAGGCGCCGTGCGGGCCTTGAAAGAGGGGGCGGTGGACTACATCACCAAGCCTTTTGACATGGATGAACTTGCCATGACGGTGCAGCGGGTGCTCGATCAGAGCAACCTGCGGCGCTCGCTGAGCGCCGATCTGCGACAGAAGAACGCCCAGTACGGGCTGGCGCGGGTGGTCGGCGAGAGCGCTTGTATTCGAGAGGTAAAGGGCCTGATCCAGCGCATTGCCGGTGCGTCCGCGGCGAGCACGGTCCTACTGCTGGGCGAGAGCGGCACGGGCAAGGACCTCGTGGCGCGGGCGATCCATTATGAATCGGAGCGCGCCCGGCACCCCTTCATGAATATCACGTGCACGGCCCTGCCGGAGAGCTTGCTCGAGAGCGAGTTGTTCGGGCATGAGGCGGGCGCGTTCACCGGCGCCACCAGCCGCAAGAAGGGCCTCTTCGAGATGGCCCATCATGGCACGGTTTTTCTGGATGAAATTGGCGACATGGCCCCGCTGCTTCAGGCGAAATTGTTGCGCGTGCTGGAGGAGAAATGTTTTCGCCGCGTCGGGGGCGCCACGGACATTCAAGTCGATGTGCGCATCATTGCGGCGACCAACCGGCCGCTGGAGCAGCAGGTCGAGGAAGACCGGTTCCGGGAGGACCTCTATTATCGGCTGAATATTTTGCCCATCGTCTTGCCGCCGCTGCGCGAGCGGCGTGAAGACCTGCCGCTGCTGGCCGGGCACTTCCTGGACATCTACCGCCATGAGTTCAAGAAGGAGTCTATTGCGTTTTCCGGCGTGGCGATGCAGCGCCTGTGCGGCTATGCCTGGCCGGGAAACGTGCGCGAGCTGCGCAACGTGATCGAGCGCGCCGTGTTGCTCACGCGCGGCGACATGATCGAAGGGGAGGACATCATCCTGGGGCGCGCGGCGGGGCGCATGACGTCGAACGGCGAGATTATTTCGCTGCCGGAGGAAGGCTGCACGCTCGCCGAGGCGGAGGCCAGTCTGGTGCGGCAGGCGTTGCGGCGTTGCGGCGGCAACCTGACGCAGGCGGGCCGGCTCCTGGGCATTAGCCGCGATCAAGTGCGCTATAAGCTGGAGAAGTATGGATTGAAAGACGGAGGGAGAGGCTGAGCCTAAAAACAGCAGTCCAATCGCAGATGACGCCGATGTGCGCAGATGTGAATGGCAGTCCTCTTGAAAATTCATGAGTTCATGCGATTATTTCTGAATCTGATTCCACTCCAGTGCTTCACCGAGATGGTTTCACCCTGCCGGACAAGAAAGTCCATGCACATCCGCGAATATCTATCTATAGCTTAAGACGACGTAAACGCAGGGCGTTGGTGATGACGGACACGGAGCTGAAGCTCATGGCCGCCGCCGCAATCATGGGATTCAAGAGCAGGCCAAATACAGGATAGAGCACGCCGGCGGCGATGGGGATGCCGAGCGCGTTGTAGATGAAGGCGAAGAAGAGGTTCTGGCGAATGTTGCGCATGGTGGCTTCGCTGAGGCGGCGGGCGGCAGCGATGCCGCGCAGGTCGCCTTTGACGAGGGCGATGCCGGCGCTCTCGAGGGCGACGTCGGTGCCGCTGCCCATGGCGATGCCGACCTGCGCGCGGGCGAGCGCGGGCGCGTCGTTCACGCCGTCGCCCGCCATGGCGACAACGCGGCCCTGGTCCTGCAATTCACGCACGAAGTGTTCCTTATCGGCGGGGAGTACGTCCGCGCGCACATCGTCGATGCCGAGCTCTCCCGCCACGGCGCGTGCGGTCTTGGCATTATCGCCAGTCACCATGACCAGGCGGATGCCCACTTTGTGGAGCAGTTGAATCGCCTCGGGCGTCGAGGCTTTCACCGGATCGGCGACGGCGACCAGTGCCGCGGCAGCGCCATCAACTGCCAGCAGCATGACGGTGTGGCCTTTCTCCCACAGCGCGGCGGCCTGCTTGCCCGCTTCGCCAACGTCAATATTGTGTTCTTTGAGCAGGCTCTCGGTGCCGAGTAATACTTTGCGTTTGCCCACGGTACCGCTCACGCCCTTGCCGGTGTGTGACTCGAACGAGGCGGCCTTTTCCAGTTTCAGCTTGCGCTCCTTCGCGGCCGTCACGATGGCCTCGGCCAGCGGATGTTCACTCGCGCGTTCGAGGCTGGCCGCCAGCAGAAGGGCTTCCTCCTCCGGCATTGAATCGAGCACTTTCACCGTTTGCAACTTTGGTTTGCCCTCGGTCAACGTGCCCGTTTTGTCACAGACCAACGTGTCGACCTTCTCCAGGATTTCCAGGCTCTCCGCGTTTTTCACGAGCACGCCGGTCTGCGCGCCGCGGCCCACGCCTACCATGATCGACATGGGCGTGGCCAGTCCGAGCGCGCACGGGCAAGCGATGATCAGTACGGCGATGGCATTGACAAGCGCATAGGCGAGCGAGGGCGGCGGGCCGAGCGCCGCCCACGCGACAAACGTGATTGCCGCGGCGAGGACGACGCCGGGGACAAACCACGCCGCGACGACGTCGGCGAGGCGCTGGATCGGCGCGCGGCTGCGTTGCGCCTCGGTGACCATCCGGACGATCTGCGCGAGCAGTGTGTCCGCGCCCACCTGGTCGGCGCGCATGATGAAACTGCCGGTCCCGTTGATGGTGCCGCCAATCACCTTGCTCTCGGGCGCCTTTTCCACGGGGATCGCCTCGCCAGTCACCATTGATTCATCCACGGGGCTCTTGCCCTCTAGCACGACGCCATCGCACGGGACCTTGTCGCCGGGCCGCACGCGCAGGCGGTCTTTCGCTTTCACCTGGTCCAGGGGGACCTCTTCCTCCTGGCCGTCTTCCGATACGCGCCGCGCCGTCTTCGGTTGCCGCCGCATCAGCGCGCGCACCGCCTCCGAGGTACGGCTGCGCGCGCGCAGTTCGAGCACCTGGCCCAGCAACACCAGCGTCACGATCACCGCGGCCGCCTCGAAATAGACCGCCACCTGGCCCATCTCCGTGCGCAATGATTCCGGGAAGATGCCGGGCGCAATCGTGGCCACGAGGCTATAGGCATAGGCCACGCCGGTACCAATGGCGATCAGCGTGAACATGTTGAGGCTGCGGTGCACGACGCTATTCCAGCCGCGCACGAAGAAGGGCCAGCCGCCCCAGAGGACCACGGGCGACGCCAGCACGAGCTGGACCCAGTTCAACACGGGCATCGGAATGCGATCGAGCAGGTGGAAGTTGGGGACCATGTGTCCCATGGCGAGTGCAAAGACCGGTACCGTCAATACCAGGCTGACCCAAAAGCGCCGTTGCATGTCGCGGTATTCCGGCGAAGCTTCGTCCTCGGCGGCGACTTCCGCCGGTTCGAGGTCCATCCCGCAAACAGGGCAACTCCCGGGACCTTGCCGCCGGACCTCGGGATGCATGGGACACGTGTAGACGCGCGCAGCGTCCACCGGCCCGTCCGCCGCGGCAGACTCGCCTTCCCGGCCTTGCTTGCCCTCCCGACTGCGCTCGCGGGCCGGCTTAAGATAAGATTCGGGATCTTTCGCAAACTTCTCGCGGCAGCCCGCGCTGCAGAAGTAATAGCGCTTCCCGGCATGTTCGGCCTGATGCTTCGTGTCTTCTCGCACCTTCATGTGACAGACGGGGTCGGTGTGTGACGCCTCCGGCGGTTTCGGCGCAGGGTTGTCGCCGGATTTCGAGAACTTCCGCGGATCGGCCTCGAATTTTGCCTTGCAGCCCGCGGAACAGAAATAGACGTCGTAGCCATCGTGGTGCGTTTTGAACTTGGCCGTGTCCGGATCGATGCGCATGTGGCAGACAGGATCAATCTCGCTGGGTGCTGGCATGCCCCAGATTCCTCCGCAGTTTAGTAAGGGAGAAAGAAGGACGTATCCGTTTCAACCCTTTCATGGTAAGCGTTATTCCGTACCCACACAACCGCCGTCGTTTGCCGCCCCTCCGCCGCGTATGCGATACTCGGCTGTGCTGGTGCTGGCGGCATTTCTGGGCTGCGGTTTGGATGGGAGTGTTATCATGATTTTGTTAACGGGCGGCGGCGGCTACATAGGCGCGGTGACGGTAAGGGAATTGCTCGACAAAGGCTACGCCGTGCGCGTCCTGGATAAATTCCTCTATGGTGAAGACCCGCTGACCGAGTTTCGCTCCCGGATCGATTGCGTCCACGGCGACATCCTCGCGATGGGCGAGGAAATCCTCGACGGTGTCGACATCGTGATCCATCTGGCCGGGCTGAGCAATGACCCCACGGCGGAGTTCAACCCCAGCGCCAACCGCAAATTGAATACGGATGCCACACAACGTCTCGCGGAATTATGCAAGAAGCAAGGCATCAAGCGCTTCATTTTCGCGTCAAGCTGCTCGATCTACGATCGCGGCATGATGGCCGAGGACATTATCCAGGACGAAGACTCGATGGTGGAGCCGTGCGCAGCCTACGCGACCAGCAAGCACGCCGCGGAGCAGGCGCTCCTGGCGCTGGCGGACCAACATTTTCAACCCACGATCTTGCGGCAGGGCACCGTCTACGGGTGGAGCCCCCGGATGCGCTACGACCTGGTTGTCAACACGTTTGTACGTTCCGCGTTCGAATTCGGCCGCTTGACGGTGCATTGCGGCGGTGAAATGTGGCGGCCGCTGGTGGACGTATCGGACGTGGCGAAGTGTTACCTGGCCTGTATCCAGGCTGATCTCAAGGACGTCGGTGGACAGATCTTCAACCTGTCGCACAAGAATTACCGCATCCTCGAACTGGCCCACTGGGTCAAGAAGGCGCTGGACGAGTTTGTGGAGGTGGAAATCGACGTCGAGTATGGCAGCCAGACGGCCCGCGACTACCGCGTGAGCACGAAGAAGATTGAGCGTGTCCTTGGCTTCCGTCCCGCCGTCAGCGTCGAGCAGTCCGCCCGGCATATGGCGCAAAAGGTCATGGCCGGCACGCATGCCGATTTTCATAATCCGAAGTATTACAACATCAAGTGGCTCGAAATGCTGGTCGAAGTGGAAAAACACCTGAAACGGATAGGGACAATTTTCTAATGCGCGTGCTGGTGGTTGGCGCCCTGGGACAATTGGGGACGGAACTGTGCAAGATCTACGCGGACGCGGAGGTGCATCAAGCGGATCTGGATAGTCCCCAACATCGTCTGGACATCCGTGATGCCGCGGAAACGCTGCGGACGATCGCGCACCACTTCAAGCCCAATCTCGTCTTCAACTGTGCCGCCGCGCACAATCTGCCTGAATGCGAAGAGCACCCGGAGCGGGCCTTTGCCGTGAACGCGTTAGGGGCACGGAATCTCGCCGTGGCCTGCCGTGAGGCCGGCGCACGCCTTGTGCACATCAGCACCGATTACGTTTTCGGCAATGGCGCCACGCGCGCCTATGTGGAGACCGACCTGCCGGCCCCGCTCAATGTTTACGCCGCCAGCAAACTTGCGGGCGAGCACCTCATTGCCGCAGAGCTACCCAATTACATTATCGTCCGCACGGCGGCCATGTATGGGCCGGCGGAATGCCGCGCCAAGGGCGGACGCAATTTTGTTACCCTCATGCTTCATCTGGCCGCCAGCCAGCCGGAAGTCAAAGTGGTCACCGACGAAATCACCACGCCGACGTACACGGTGCCGCTCGCGAGACAGCTGCGCTTGCTGGCGGAAAAGGCCGCGCCTGGCCTCTATCACGGTACGTGCGCCGGGGAGTGTTCCTGGTACGAGTTTGCGGAGGCGATTTTCGCTGAGACCGGTCTCGCCGTGAACCTGCAGAAGACCACCGCCGCCGAATTCCAGTCGCCTGTCAAGCGCCCCCACTACTCCGTGCTCGAGAACCAGCGTGCCCGGCAATCCGGCTTGGATATCATGCCACATTGGCGTGATGCTTTGCGCGAGTACTTGAAAACACTCCAATAACGCGGTCCAGCCGGCGCGTTTTGGTGGATGGATCAAGTCTCTTCAGTTCCCTCGACTTCTTTTGCCGTGCTTTTCTCACTGCGGGCGCGGACAGCGCGCCGGCGATGAATCTTCTGGCCCCAATCTTTCGTCACCTGTTTTTCCACTTTGGACAGCGCCTCCTGGACGGAGGCGTAGAGATCCGCGGTGGAAGCAGTGGCATGAAAGTGTTTTCCAGGGCCGGAAGCAGTCACTTCAGCCAAGTGATTCCGCTTCTCCACCGAGAGCACGATGTGCAGATCCAAGAGATCTGGCACGTGCTCCTGGAAATGTTCCGCTTCGGCCTGAACCCGCTCCCGCAGACTCTCTTTGATTTCCAGATGACGCCCGGTAATCGTGATGTTCATGCGACACTCCTTGCGCAGTTTCCTTCCCTTATTGTAAGCATCCAGCGCGGCGTGGTCTACGTTTATCCGCAGGTGGCGCCTTTGTGTGGGCGCCAATCGTAGGGGAAGCCCCCCTTGTCGGCTTTTGAGGCAGGAGTGTCACCTGTGGCAAAATTGTCCTGTAATGAGCAGTTGTGTCCTGAACAAATGTGGTATACTTTACAAAGATGTCCAAGGGACATACATGGGCTTCTTGTGGTAACTTATTGGAAGTAAAGAGGATAGATCTTGTCGCAGGCTGGGGCGCGTTTTTTGGGCATGCTTCATGCATTTCCCCGGGTGGCGTGCCATGACCCGATACTGGAGTGCGGCCCTGCCTCAAACAGTGATGAAAGATGCTGCCAAGGCGCATCTGCGTCCCTGAAACAGTGGGGGCACATGCAACGTGCCCGTGGAGTCAGACTCGCGTGCAAGACAGGTTCACAGAGCAAACAGGTTCCCTCTCCCCGCTCTACGCCAGCGATGCCTGGATTCGAGGGGTGGTCGAGACGGCCGTGGATGCCATCATTTCGATTGATGAGCGGGGCATAATCGAGTACATGAATCCGGCGGCCCAGAATATGTTCGGCTTTTCCCTCCAGGAGGCTTATGGCCAGAATGTCAATCTGTTGATGCCTGAGCCGTATCGTGCGGAGCATGACCGCTACGTGCGGAACTACGTTGAGACCGGCAGGAAAAAGATCATTGGCATTGGCCGTGAGGTGACGGGCCGCCACAAGACGGGCAGGGTCTTCCCGATCCATCTGGCGGTGAGCGAGGTGCAGGTGGAGGGCCGCCGCGTATTCACGGGCATCATCCGCGACATGAGCCAGGAAAAGCGCGGCCAGGAACAGCAAGCGCGGCTGCTACGCGAGTTGAAAGAGCGCAATAAGACGATCACCTGCCTGTACAGCGTGGGCGAGGTCATCCGGGAAACCGAGATCGAGTCGGACGTGTTCCAGGGGATCGTTCGGCTGATTCGCCCCGCGTGCTATCGCCCCGAGATCACGCGCACCCGCATTCATTTCGACGGCCAGTTTTTCGTGGAGACGACCTTTGAAGTCACGCCCTGGCATTACCGTGCGAACATCGTCGTGGCGGGCCGGGAACGCGGCTACATTGAACTGGTCTACCTCGACGATCCGCAGCAGGCGGTGCCGGAGCGCTTTCTGCAAGCGGACCGCCACCTCATTGACGCGATCGCACATACCGTCGGTGAGACTATCGAGCGGCGGGAAGCGGAAGCGCAGGTGATTCAAGCGTCAAAACTGGCCTCGATTGGCGAACTGGCCGCAGGCGTTGGCCACGAGATCAACAATCCGATCAACGGCATCATGAATTGCGCGGACATTCTGCTTCAGAACCTGGGAGAAGAGGCAGACAACCGCCAATTCGCCGAACTGATCCGCTCCGAAGCCGACCGGATCGCGACGATTGTGCGGAACCTGCTGGCCTTCTCCCGGCAAGAGCGTGAACAGCACAGTCTGGCGCGGATCTATGACATCGTGCAGGCGACGCTCTCGCTCTGCGGCAAGAAGATTTCACACTCCCACATTACGCTGGACCTGGACGTCCCCGAAACGCTGCCCAAAGTGAAATGCCGTAGCGAGCAAATGCAACAAGTCTTGATGAACCTGATCATCAATTCGATCCACGCCCTGGATGAACGGTTCCCCGACCGTGACCCCAATAAGTTGCTGCGCATCCGGGCCGGCGAAGTCCAATGGCGCGATCGGCCTTTCCTGCGGTTGACCGTGGAGGACCACGGCACAGGGATAGCACCGCAACATCGCGAGCGGCTCTTCGATCCCTTCTTTACGACCAAAGGCCGCGATAAGGGGACGGGGCTGGGGCTGTCGGTGTCCGACGGCATTGTCAAGAACCACGGTGGGTGGATCACGGTTGAAACCGAACCAGGGAGGTTCACCCGGTTCCACGTCGATCTGCCTTTGGATAATGAATGGGCCCTGGAATCGGGTTTCGAGCCGCTGACGGCGGGGGAACGCTGAGATGGTGCGCGTACTGATAGTCGAAGATGAACCGGTCCTTCGTCTGACGTTTTCACAATTCTTGAAGGACGAGGGCTACACGGTGGCGACCGCCGAGGGCTACGACGAAGCGGTGCGCCATTTGGATCTCGAAGACTTCGACGTCATCGTCACGGACATCATTCTCTCTGGAAACACGGGTGTTGACCTGTTGCGCTATGTGCATGAGCGCGAATTGAATACCATGGTCGTGATGATTACGGGTGAACCCAACGTCGAGACCGCCTCCGAGGCCGTGCGTTTGGGCGCGTTTGAATATCTGTCGAAGCCAGTGACCGGCCGCGAGTTGAAGCGGGTCGTGCGCATGGCCGTTGATCGGAAGCGCCTGAAGGAAGAGCGCGACCAATTCCTGGCCCAACGCGACCGGTTCCGGCGGGAATTGGAAGCGATTTTCCACAGCGTCAATGAGGGCATTGTCACGGTGGACAGCGATCTGCGGATGCGCCAAATCAATCTGGCGGCGCAGCAGATGTTGGGCCTGAGCGAACGGCATCTCGGCAAATCGCTGGAGGAACTGCTGGATGAGGCCTTCGAACCTGTTCGGCGCGCGCTGAAGGAAACCATCGCCCATCAGGCCCCCATCACCGACATTCGGGTTTCCGGCGCCTGGTCCAGTGAGGGCGAAAAGATGCTTGTCGTCAGCACGCTGCCGCTGGTGGCGGAGAGCGCCGTGCATACAGGCGCCATCATCCTGATGCGCGACGTCACCCGGCTGATCTTGCTCGAGAAACAACTCGAGGGCGGGCACATCTACCGGAACATGGTCGGCAAGAGCCCGCGGATGCGCGAGATTTTTGAGCTCGTCGAGAACGTTGCCGAGACGGACTCGACCGTGCTCATTTGCGGCGAGAGCGGCACCGGCAAGGAGCTGGTGGCGGCCGCGCTTCACCACGCGAGCGCCCGTTCCAAGAAGCCCTTCATCAAGGTGAATTGCGCGGCCCTGGCCGAGGAGATTCTCGAGAGCGAGTTGTTTGGCCATGTGAAAGGCGCGTTCACGGGCGCCGTGCGCGACCGTGTGGGCCGCTTTGAGGCCGCGAACGGCGGCACGATTCTGCTGGATGAGATTGGCGACATTAGTCCCCGGCTTCAGTTGCGCCTGCTGCGCGTCCTCCAAGAGCGGGAATTCGAGCGCGTCGGCGATTCCGTGCCCATTCACGTGGATGTGCGCATTATCGCTTCCACCAACCAGGACCTGAGCCAAAGAATCGGGCGAAACGAGTTCCGGGAAGACCTGTACTACCGGTTAAATGTTATCCGGGTCGAATTGCCGCCATTGCGGGAACGCCGCGACGACATCCCGCTGCTGGTCGACTTCATGTGCCGGCGCTTCAATACGGTTTTCAAGAAAGAAATCCTTGGCTTGTCGCCAGAGACGATGGAAATCGTGATGAACTACCCGTGGTGGGGCAATATCCGCGAATTGGAAAACTGCATGGAGCGCGCGTTTATCGTCTGCCATGACCCCGTGATCTCGCCGCATCATCTCCCCTCGGAAATTCTGAATTATTCCCCGGCGAAGACCGCGCAAGTTATCGCCAAGCCGGCGCCGGGGCGTTATGAGCGCCTGAGTCGCGAGCACCTCTTGGAAGTGCTCGAAAAAACCGACTGGAACGTCGCGAAGGCGGCCCGGAAGCTGGGAATTGCGCGCAATACGCTGTACCAGAAGATGAAATCCTACGATCTTGAGCGGGTACACGATCTGTGAGTTGTGCAGTCATCAGACAAGAGTGCGCTGAACAGATTTGCGCAGTTTTATTCATTTTGAACAGTCTTGCACCGAGCTTTGACACGGAGACTTGCTGAGCCGTCGGGATTTTTTGAAGCATGGGGCGTTTCCAGGGGGAGCATTCCGCTATGAGGGGGATTTTGGCACGGCGTATGCCACGGAGAGCCGGGCATTGGACGGTCCGTTGCCGTTCACAGGGGGACAAGTCGCGCATGACGGCGATTCGCATTGTAGTAATCGATGATGAGCCAGTGCTGAGGCTGACCTTTCAGCGCTTGCTGGAAGAACATGGCTACGAAGTCCATGTCGCCGAGAATGGCCAGGACGGTCTCGAACTGTGCCGGGACCGGCGGCCTGATCTCGTCATCACCGACCTCTACATGCCGGAATACGATGGCTATGCGACTATCGAGTGCTTGCAGGAGGAGTTCCCGGACGTGCCAGTGATTGCCATGTCCGCGGTCATCGGGCCCTCGGGCCGGCAACGCACCGTGAACCTGGGCGCCGTTTGCTGCATTACCAAACCCGTGGACATGGCCGTCCTGCTCAGGATGGTTGAAGGTATTGTGAAAGCACGGCCGGAACCCGGGGACGAGGCGGCCCCGGTGTCAGTAAACTGAGCGCGGGGAGACCCTGCCTGTCAGGGATTGGCTCTGTAACGGCCGTAGGCCCCAGTTGTACCCTTTGGGGGCCATTCTCTATTCTTTCCAAGGGAAATCCCTTCATCCCTTCCATACCCATTGAGAGGAGAGCATTTTTTTGAAGCGGCGTATTATGGTTATTGGCCTGGATGGTGCCACGTGGAACATATTGCGGCCGCGAATGGCGGCGGGCCAGATGCCGAATTTGAAACGGCTGGTGGAAGCGGGCGCGAGCGGTGAGATGGACTCGATCTTTCCGCCCGAAACACCCGCGGCCTGGCCTTCGTTTATGACAGGGAAGAATCCGGGCAAACACGGGGCGTTCGACTTTCTGGTCTATAACCCGGAAACGAAGCGCGAGCGCCCGGTGAACAGCACGCTGCGCCAGGGGAAAACCATCTGGGAATACCTGCACGACGCCGGGAAGACCTGCCTGGTGCTGAATGTGCCGACAACCTATCCTGTCGTGCCGATTCGCGGCGCCATGATTAGCGACTTTTTGACGCCCGGCGATGCGCGGGATTACGCGCATCCCATCGAGTTGGTGGACGAACTCGAGCGCGAGTACGGCCGGTATCCCCTGTTCTTTGAGACGCAATCTTTTGTCTGCGCGCATTCTGAGAAGAATGCGACGATGTTTCTCGATGAACTTGAGTCCATGGATCGCACCAAGTTCGAAGTGTGCGAGAAACTGTTCGACCGGTACCAGCCGGACTTCACCATGCTGCACATCTGGGGCACCGACCGGCTTCAGCATGAACTCTGGAACTGGTTCGATCCCGAGCACCCGAAATGGGACCCGAAGATGGCGGAGAAGTTCGGGCCGCGCATCGATGCCTACTACAAAATGTGCGACGACTACGTTGGCCGGCTGGCGGCGAAAGTGGGCGAGGACGGCATAACGTTTGTAATCTCGGATCACGGCTTCGGCCCCACGCACTATTTCATCGATCTCAACAGTTGGTTGCTGCGCGAAGGCTTTATCGTGCTGAAGAACACGTTGCGCGTGCGCCTGAAAAAACTGCTGTGGGATCTCGGCGTGACCCCGCAGAATGCCACCAGGTTGTTTTATCCGTTCTTCCGGTTCTGGGCGCTGTGGAAAGCCAAGCCTCCCGAGGCCGGGCTGCAAAAATCAAGCGGCACGCTGGCGATTCCCGGTATGCTCAACCTCCGCACCGATGTGGACTGGCGCCGGACGCGGGCCTATGCGCCCTTCGGCTGGAGTGGGATTTTCATTAATACGGCGGGCATCCGCCCGAACGGGAGTGTGGCGCCGGAGGACTACACCACGATCCGCGATGAGATTGTCGCGCGGCTGAAAGATCTGACCAATCCCGATACCGGGAAGCCCGTCGGCGGGCCGATTCACATTAAGGAAGAGATGTACAAAGGCCCCTATACCCCCTGGGGGCCAGACGTGATGCCGCTGCCGCTCAATGAGAAGCACATGCCCGTGTGCTTCTTCGGGTTCCAGTCGAAAGACCCGGTGTACCCGAACAACACCCTCTACGGCAACCATCAAATGGCGGGTGTCTTCACCGCTTGCGGCCAAGGCGTGCGCCCCGGCACGATCCGCAAGTGCAGGCTCTACGACATGGCTCCCACGGTCCTCTACCTTCTCGGTCTCCCCGTCCCAGACGACATGGACGGCAAGGTCGTCGAGGATGCCATCGACCCGCGGGAACTGGCCCAGCGTCCTATCCAAACCCTGCACACCGAGGGACTCGGGGAGCACGTGAAAGCCGGACTGACCGCCGAGGAAGAGGAAGAACTGCGGGCGCGGCTTGAGGGGCTGGGGTACTTGTAGCGGAAAGGTCTTCAGAAATCGTCTTGAACGAAGTTCCTTTTGCTGTTCATATCAAATCTGATATACTATGGATGGACAAAGCAAGCCTTTAGTCTGGCTTCACGGAGAGATCAAGACACCGCCATTCACCGCTCGTGCCAGAGTGGAATGCGGGTTGTTGCTCCGTAAGCTTCAGGGAGGAGAGGCACTTGGGATGCCTTCGTGCCGGCCGATGCCCAGCATCGGCCCAGCCTGCTTTGAACTTCGGGTAAGGGACGTTGACAAGAATTGGAGAATCGTTGTTCACACAGCAGTTGCCGCAATCGTAATTCTGGAAGTGTTTCACAAGAACACGCGGGCAACACCGTCTTCCATCATCGCGACTTGCAGGAAAAGGCTGAGCAAGTTCGTGGAGGAGCAGGCATGAATCATGAAAGAAAACGAAGACTACAGGCGCACGGCTGGAAAGTGGGTTCAGTTCAAGAGTTTCTGGGCTTGACGGACGAGGAAGCCGCGCTTATCGAGATAAAGCTTGCTTTGAGCCGTGAGCTGCGCAAGCGCCGGGAGAAACGAATGACACAACGCGAACTCGCCCAAAAGATCCAATCCAGCCAGCCGCGAATTGTCCGCGCTGAATCAGGTGATGGTTCCGTATCCACGGATCTCCTTGTTCGCGCCCTTCTTGCCACCGAGGCCACGCCGAAAGACATTGGCCGTGTGCTGAGTCATGTCAAACTGCCGCTCTAATGAGGGTGG
>JACPGD010000393.1 GCA_016182645.1 Candidatus Hydrogenedentota bacterium
CGCTCGCCAAACTCGGCATATGTGTACCGCCGCGCCCCATGCACCACCGCTGGCTTTCCCGGATACACCGCCACGCTTCGTTGGAGAAACGTCAGCGGCGTCAACACGCTTGAATATACATCGCGATAGTTCGACATCCATCCGGATTCATTGTCCATTAGGGGATTCCCTCTCAAGTCCAGTGAGCCCACGCCAGTCATCAGGAAGAATATACACAAAGCACACGAGTTGTTATAATGCCACTGTGATAAAGGCATGAAGATGAACGTTGAAAAGCACATAGCATACTGGCGGGATGGCGCTCCGATAGCCTGGCGCACGGTGCCCTATCCGCGCGATCAAGGCTTTTTCACCGAAGCCCTCTTTTGGGTGCATTTGGCGGTGGAGAAAGCACTGAAGGCCCACGTTGTAAAGACTACGTTGAACATTCCACCATACACGCATAACCTCGTTCGACTTGCAGAGCTTGCGGAAATCGTGCTGGATGAGAATGATTATGATATCTGCACACGCCTTACGAAATTCCAAGGTGGAGGCAGATATCCTGGCATGAAAGAGGACAAAGAGCCTCTTGCCGAACTTGCACTTCGCGTGCTCAATGAAAGTGAAAGAATATGGCAGTTGCTACTTCGGAAGCTGTAGACATTGCGCATGAGTATCTCGCATTTGTTCGGAAACAGGGTCTGCCTGCTGTTGGGGCCGTATTGTATGGCTCTCATGCCCGAGGTGAAGCAAGCCCTGATAGCGACATCGATCTACTGGTTCTATTGGAAGACACTGTCCCGGGAGAGGACATTGACGAGATTCACGTGCAGTTGTGGAAACTCATCCGCGGAGTTGATACGAGGATTGAGCCCATCGTTGTGCGGTCCTCAACTTTTGAGACCGATGACGAAACGCCACTCCTAGAAGTAATACGGCGCGAGGGCGTTCGTATTGCCGCGTGATCAGCATTAACCCACGCGCGGATTCCAGGTTCGCCAATATCTGGTTGATTTCTCGGTCTGGAGTAGGTCGCGCTTTTCATGAGCCTCGGTCGCATTCAAGCCATGCCCGACAGTATTACAAGGAGCAAGGTGTCTCCCCTCCGCATTGTCACCTCCACGGCCCTGTTTGACGGCCATGACGCCGCCATCAACCTGATGCGGCGCGTGTTGCAGGCTCTGGGGGCGGAGGTGATTCATCTGGGGCATAACCGTTCGGCGCGGGAGATTGTGCAGGCGGCCATCCAGGAAGACGCGGCGGCGGTCGCGATTAGTTCCTATCAAGGTGGCCACATCGAATTCTTCAAGTACGTGGTGGACCTGCTGCGAGAGCAGGGCGCGGCGCATGTCCAAGTCTTCGGTGGCGGGGGCGGCGTGATTGTTCCGCGCGAGGTGCGGGAACTGGAAGACTACGGCGTCAACCGCATCTACTCGCCGGAAGATGGGCGCAAGCTTGGTCTGACGGGGATGATTCAGAACCTGCTGGAACGCACTCGCGCCGCGATGCCTCCGCCGGACCTCGCGCGCGAATACGAAATCTCGGACCCACGCGATCTGGCGCAGTGCATCTCGGCGATAGAATACGCGAAAGGCCGGGAGCCTGAAGCCGTGGCGAGGCTGCTGGAGCGCCTGCCCGCACCGCCAGCGCGTCCCATCCCCGTCCTCGGCATCACGGGCACGGGCGGAGCCGGCAAGTCTTCGCTCGTCGACGAACTCGTATTGCGCTTTCTCAACGATTTCCAGGACAAGCGTGTGGCGATCCTCTCGGTCGATCCGACACGCCGCCGCACGGGCGGCGCGCTCCTTGGCGACCGTATCCGCATGAACGCCATCAGCAACGGCCGCGTCTACATGCGCTCGCTCGCGACTCGTGCGCGCCACAGCGAAATCTCCGACATCATCGGCGAGTGCATTCGCGTGCTGAAGGCCGCGGCTTATGATCTCATCATTGTTGAGACCGCCGGGATTGGCCAGGGTGACGCGGGCATCGTCTCGCTGGTGGACGTGCCGGTCTACGTGATGACAGCAGAGTTTGGCGCGGCGTCGCAACTCGAGAAAATCGACATGCTCGATCTGGCTGAGTTCGTCGTCATCAACAAATTTGATCGGGTGGGCTCTGAAGATGCCTTGCGCGACGTGCGCAAACAGGTCCAGCGGAACCGGCAGGCGTGGGAGCAGTCGCCAGAAACGCTGCCGGTCTTCGGCACTATCGCGGCACGCTTCAACGACGACGGCGTCTCCGCGCTGTATAGCGCCTTGATGCACCGTTGCGCCGAAAAACTCGGCTGCGATTGGTGCACAAAGGTTCCCGCACTGGCCTCGCGCTGCTCCAGCAACCGCGCGCCGTCGATTGCGCCCCAGCGTGTCCATTATCTGGCGGAAATCTCCCGCACGGTGCGTGAATATCGGGCATGGGCGGACTCCCAGGCGCAGGCCGCGCGGAATCTCTGGCATTTGGAGCAGGCCTCCGCGCTAGTGGAGGAGGTGCAGGCAGTCTTGCGCGAGCGAGTCGTAACGCTAGAAATGTCGCTTGCAGTGCAGTGTCGCGAACTGCTCAACGAATTCGAGCAGCTTCGCGAAGAATATGCGCAGGAAGAACGGGTGTATTCCGTCCGCGGACGCGAGCTCCGCACGCCGCTGTACCGCGAGAGCCTCTCCGGATCGCGCATCCCGCGTGTCGCCCTGCCCAACTTCGACGACCCTGGCGCGCGCCTGCGCTGGTTACTCCTCGAAAACGTGCCAGGCCGTTTCCCGTTCACCGCCGGCGTGTTTCCCTTCAAACGCGCCGACGAAGACCCGACGCGCATGTTCGCCGGCGAAGGCGACCCCGCCCGCACGAATGCCCGCTTCAAGTATCTCTCGCGCAATTCCCCAGCAAAGCGCCTGAGCACGGCCTTCGATTCGGTCACGCTCTACGGCTGGGATCCCGACGAACGCCCCGACATCTACGGCAAGGTCGGCAGCAGCGGCGTGTCCATTAGCACACTGGATGACATGAAACAACTCTACGACGGCTTCGATCTCCGCGCGCCGAACACTTCCGTTTCCATGACGATTAACGGTCCGGCCCCTGCGATTCTCGCGATGTTTTTCAACACCGCCATCGATCAGGCGCTCGATAAGTTCGCACATGAGCACAGCCACACGCCCTCGAAAGAGGAAGCTGCGCGCATTCAGGCCGAGGTGTTGCGTCATGTGCGCGGTACGGTCCAGGCGGACATCCTCAAGGAAGATCAGGGCCAGAACACCTGCATCTTCGCCATCGATTTCGCCTTGAGAATGATGGGGGACATCCAGGAGTATTTCATCCAGCACGACGTGCGGAATTTCTATTCGGTCTCAATTTCTGGCTATCACATTGCTGAAGCGGGCGCGAACCCCATCTCACAGCTCGCCTTCACGCTCGCCAACGGCTTCACCTATGTGGAGCATTACTTGACGCGCGGCATGGACATCAACCAGTTCGCGCCCAACCTCTCCTTCTTCTTTTCCTGCGGCATGGATCCGGAGTACAGCGTCATTAATCGCGTCGCGCGCCGTATCTGGGCCGTGGCCCTGCGTGGACGCTACGGCGCGGACGAACGCGCGCAAAAACTCAAGACCCACATTCAAACCAGTGGCCGCTCCCTCCACGCGCAGGACGTACAGTTCAACGACATCCGCACCACACTCGAAGCGCTCACTGCCTGGTACGATCACTGCAATTCCCTGCACACCAACGCCTATGACGAAGCCGTGACCACCCCCACCCAAGAATCCGTCCGTCGCGCCCTCGCCATCCAACTCATCATCAACAAAGAGCACGGCCTCGCCATGAATGAGAACCCGCTCCAGGGCTCGTTCATCATTGACGAATTGACCGATCTCGTCGAAGAAGCGGTCCTCCAGGAGTTCGAGCAGCTCGATGTGCGCGGCGGCGTCCTTGGTGCAATGGAGCGCGGCTACCAGCGCGGCAAGATCCAGGACGAATCCCAGAAGTACGAAGTCCTCAAATCCTCCGGCGCCTATCCCATCGTCGGTGTGAACACCTTCGTCGACGAACACGCCGACCACGAATCCACTCGCAGCGGCATGGAACTGCGCCGCGGCACCGAGGAAGAAAAGGCGGGCCAACTCCGCCGTGTCCGCGAATTCCAGCAGCGCCACGCCTCCGAGGCGCCCGCCGCCCTTGCCCGCCTCAAGCAGGTGGCCGTCGACAATGGCAACCTCTTCGACGAACTCATGCACGCCGTCCGCGTCTGCTCCCTCGGGCAAATCACCCACGCCCTCTTCGAAGTCGGCGGACAATACCGAAGGAATACCTGAATGACCGGCAAGACTTTTTTCAATGCCCTTGCCAATGGCGAGAAAGACGTGCTTGCCCTTCTGCTCGAACTCTTGGAAGAGGAGAAGGCGGCTTATTGCCTCATTGGCGGCCTCGCGGTTAATGCCTATGCGGAGCCCGTTGTCAGCTTGGATCTGGATCTCGTAGTCGTCGCGGACGCCTTGGGTTCACTTTGCAGGGCGGCGGCAGGGAAGGGCTTTACAGTGCATCACTTCCCGCACAGCGTGAATCTGTCCTTGAAAGGCTCCGACTTACGCGTCCAATTACAGACGGATGAGCGCTATCAGGAGTTCATCGCCCGCGCTTCCACGCGTGAGGTGCTGGGTTACTCCCTTCGCGTGGCGGCGCTGGAAGATGTGCTTCAAGGCAAGTCGTGGGCCTATGCTGATACTCAGCGCCGTGCCAGCAAGCGCCAAAAGGACCTGGCCGACATCATGCGATTGGTCGAGGCCCACTCCCAGTTGAAACAGAGTGTTTCGCCGGAGATACAAAGACTGCTAACGTGAGGCTACGGAGGAAAGGAGCGAAAAAAGATGAGCTTTGTTAGCTTACGGTCATTCGATAACTTCAACAACGCAGATCTCGCGGCCTCTTTTCTGAGATCGCAGGGGATTCGAGTCGAGATTGTGGATGAAACCGCCAGCGTTATGCTTGCTGGTTATGTTCATCCTGGGTCTGCCACTGTCTTGCAGGTTCCCGAGCAGGAGTTGAAATTAGCGCAGGAACTCCTGGAAAAAGCCGGCACCTGAGTAGGCGCAACCGCCCGACGGTTGAATCATTCTTGGCCAAAGGGGGATACTATGTCTGCCCGCCGCCCGCGGGTGCGGGGACCTCTATCGAGCCGCTGCGCATATCCTTGATGATACTTAGCGAGTACCGCATTTTTCCTTGGAGATCGATTCATGGCGTTAATGCAGCCGGGACCCATTACGTATTTTGAGGGGCAATATGTGCCCGTGGAAGAGGCGAAGGTCAGCATCATGACCCACGCCTTTAACTACGGCACAGGGTTGTTTGAAGGTATCCGTGGTTATTATTCCGAGGAAGAAGAGAATATCTTTATCTTCCGGTTGAAGGAACACGTCGACCGATTGGTCCGAAATTTCCGGATTCTGTGCATGGAGATTCCGGAGGACGCCGCCGCCATCGAGCAGATTTGCATCGAAGTAACCCGCCGCCGCGGCTTCAAGGAAGATGTCTACATCCGCCCGCTCTGTTACAAGTGCGAACGGTCCCTCGGGCCGGCCGTCCGTGGCGTCGCGAGCAGCTTCTGCTGCTACGTCATTAAGCTGGGGGATTATGTCGATACCCAGAACGGCCTCGACGTGGCCGTCTCCTCCTGGCGGCGCCTTTCGGACAACGCCATTCCCAGCCGTGCCAAGTCCACCGGCAGTTACATCAACTCGTCGCTGGCCTCGACCGAAGCCAAGCAAGCGGGTTTCCATGAAGCCATTTTCCTGCGCGAAGATGGCACGGTGGCCGAGGGCAGTGCCATGAACATCTTTATGGTGATGGGCGGCAAGCTCATCACCACGCCACCCACGGCCGACATCCTCGTGGGCATCACGCGCAACACCGTCATGCAACTTGCCCGCGAGATGCTGCACCTTGAAGTGATCGAGCGGCCCATTGCCCGCACCGAACTCTATGTGTGCGACGAACTATTCTTCTGTGGGACAGGCGCGCAGGTCGCCCCGGTGCGGTCCGTCGATCGCCGCGTCCTCGGTGATGGCCAGCCCGGGCCCGTCACCAAGCAACTCCAGCGGCTATATTTTGAGGTCGTCCAGGGCAAAGTGGATCAGTACCGCCCGTGGTGTACCCCTGTCTTTGAGGGCAAATAAGGTGGACGAAGCCCAGGCACGGCGGGACATCTGTGAAATTGGCCGCCGGCTCTACCAGCGCAATCTTGTCGCCGCGACCGACGGCAACATCAGCATCCGCGTCGGGCCGGATCGCTTCCTGTGCACACCCAGCGGCGTTTCCAAAGGCTTCATGCAGCCCGAAGACCTCCTCGCCGCCAACGGACAAGCCCACAAACTCGAAGGCAGCGGCAAGGTGACCTCGGAGTTCTACACGCACCTGGCCGCCTATGAGGAACGCCCGGACATTGTCGCGGTCGTCCACGCCCATCCCCCCGTTGCTACCGCCCTCACACTCGCCGGTTTATCGTTGACCGCCCCCATCCTGCCCGAAGTCGTCATGGCTATGGGCGGCATTCCCACCGCGCCCTACGCCACCCCCGGCACCCGCGAAGGCGCCAATTCCATTCGCGAACTCATCCGGCAGTGCGACGCACTTCTTCTTGACCGCCACGGCGCATTCACCGTGGGCAAGAACATCTTTGACGCCTACTTCAAGATGGAGAAGCTTGAACACGCCGCCTTCGTTTACCTCTCCGCCCGGCTCATCCAGTAGCCCCGAGACACACAAAGAAAAGTCATCGGACTGTGCGGTCGGATCGGACGGATCGATCCTATTTCTAGTTCTTCTGTTATTCCTTGCGCTCTTTGGGGCCAAGAAATAAAAAGAGCAGGCGTTTCCCTCTGGGAATCGCCTGCTCTTGGTTTGAGCGGGTAGTGAAGCGGCGTTCTAGCGCTTGCTGAACTGGAAGCGTTTGCGGGCGCCGGGGCGGCCGTACTTCTTGCGTTCGACCTCGCGGGCGTCGCGCGTGAGGAGGCCAGCCTTGCGCAGCGTGGCGCGCAGGGTATCGTCGTTCTCGACAAGCGCGCGGGCGATGCCCATGCTGAGCGCGCCGGCTTGGCCGGAGAGTCCGCCGCCATCGCAGAGGGCGCGAATGTCGAAGCGGTCCACCAAGCCCGTCACCGCGAAGGGCTGTTTGGCCGCCTGGAGGAGCACATCGCGCGCGAGGTATTCGCGGGCGTCGCGTCCATTGATGGTGAACTGGCCATTGCCCGGCTTGATGCGGATGCGGGCGGTGGCGCGCTTACGGCGCCCAATGGTCACGATTTCTTTGGTCAGGTTGTCGATCACCTTGTTCGTCTCCGATGCCTGTTTGCTCTATGGAACGTGGGATTTCCTACCCACAAGCCAAAGGGCTTGAGGGCGCCACCCGAGTTATTTCACTTCGTAGGGTTGCGGGCTCTGGGCCGCCTGTTCGTGCTCACTGCCGGCATACACCCGGAAATGCGTGGCCAGCTTACGCCCGAGGCGGTTGTGTGGGAGCATGCCCTTGACCGCCAAGTACATGGCGCGCTCGGGGTGCTTTTCTCGTACTTCCGCGAGCGTCTGCTCGCGCAATCCACCGGGATAGCCCGAGTGGTGGTAGTACATTTTCTTGTCCGCCTTGCCGCCGGTCACCTTCACCTTGGCCGCATTAATGATGACGACATTGTCGCCACAATCGAGATAAGGCGTGTATTGGGGCTTATGCTTGCCGCGAATCAGTCTGGCGGCTTCCACCGCGACGCGGCCCAGCACCTTGCCTTCGGCGTCGATCAAGTGCCACAGTTTCTTCACTTCCCCTTCTTTGTGGACATAGGTCTTCACGCTTCACAACCTCCAAGATGGCTTCGGCCGTCCGTTGTCAGCACAGGATTTCCCTGCACGCCGGAATCCGGCCGGCGAGGACAAAACTCATGCCCTGAATACAGCGCAGAGTAGTGTAACGGGGCGGAAAGAATAGCAAACAGCCAAAATGAAGTCAATTTCTTTTCGCTGGGAATCCAAAGCGGTCACCGGCACCGCATCAGGGACATTCGCAGCCAAAGAGATCCGCGAGGTCGATACGCAGCCCGGTGGCGATCCCCTCGGCTTCCAGCACGGCGCTGCCCGTCGCGGTAACCAGGCGTCCACCGCGATGGTGCACCTCGATCTGGTGCTTGACAGCTGCTGCTGCGGGATAGGACTTCCACCACGATTTCCGGCGCAAACGCCCTCCACGGTTTCTCGACTTCCCCGCGCCGCCGAAACAGCGAGGCATCAGGAGACAGCACCGTGTCCGGATTCCGCTGCAATAAGAAGCCATCGTTATCACCACCATAGTCCAATTCCCGGTG
>JACPGD010000394.1 GCA_016182645.1 Candidatus Hydrogenedentota bacterium
GAAAAAGAGTTGATGTTGACGCGGCGGCAGTTTTTTGGTCGGAGCGCGTGCGGGATGGGGGCGGCGGCGCTGGGGTCGATCTTGTGCCCCGAGGCGTTTGCCGCGCTGGCGCAGGCGCCGGGACGACCGGGGGTGTTGAACCAACTGCACTTCGCGCCGAAGGCGAAGCGGATGATCTACCTGTTCATGTCGGGTGGTCCGTCGCAGATGGAACTGCTGGACTACAAGCCGACGCTCGAGGCGCTGCACTCGACGGAGTTGCCGGACTCGATCCGGATGGGCCAGCGGCTGACCGGGATGACCTCTGCTCAGACGTCTTTCCCCGTCATCGCGTCGAAGTTCAAGTTCGCCCAGCACGGCCAGTGTGGGGCGTGGATGAGCGAATTGATTCCGCATACGGCGTCGATTGCGGATGACCTGTGCATTGTTAAGACCGTGCACACCGAGGCGATCAATCACGACCCCGCGATCACCTATATTCAGACGGGCGCGCAGCAGCCGGGCCGGCCGAGCATGGGCGCGTGGATGAGCTATGGCCTGGGCACGGAGAACAGCAACCTGCCGGCGTTCATCGTGATGATGTCGCGCACGGACCCGAACCGGCCAGCGCAGGCGCTGTTTGACCGGCTGTGGGGTACGGGCTTCCTGCCGAGCGAGCACCAGGGCGTGAAATTCCGGAGCGGCGCCGATCCGGTGCTGTACTTGAGCAATCCGCCAGGCATCGACGGGACGACGCGGCGCCGGATGCTGGACGGGATCGCGAAGCTGAACACGATCCAGTACGACGCATTCGCCGACCCGGAAATTGTGACGCGGGTGCAGCAGTACGAGATGGCGTACCGGATGCAGACGTCGGTGCCGGAATTGACCGACATTTCGGATGAACCGGAGAGTACCTTTGCGACCTACGGCGAGGACGCGAAGAAGTCGGGCAGCTTCGCATTCAATTGCTTGATTGCGCGGCGGCTGGCGGAGCGCGGGGTGCGTTTCATCCAGTTGTTCCACCGGGATTGGGACCAGCACAGCAACCTGCCGCCGCAACTGACGGAACTGTGCCGGGACACGGATCAGGCCTGCGCCGGGCTGGTGAAGGACCTGAAACAGCGCGGCATGCTCGATGACACGCTGGTCATCTGGGGGGGCGAGTTCGGACGCACGGTGTATGCGCAGGGCGCATTGCAGGACAATTACGGCCGCGACCATCATGGGCGGTGCTTCAGCATGTGGATGGCTGGCGGCGGCGTGAAACCGGGCTGCACCTACGGGGTGACGGACGATTTCTGTTACAACATCGTTGAGAAACCCGTACACATCCATGATCTGAACGCGACGATCCTCCATCAGATGGGGATCGACCACGAACGGCTGACCTACCGCTTCCAGGGGCGCGATTTCCGCTTGACCGACGTGAGCGGGAAGGTGGTGCAGGACATTTTGGCGTAGGGGGAACCGCAGATAGCGCAGATGACGCAGATAGAAGGCACGGGCGATTGAACCACGAAGCGCACGGAGAACACGGAGAAAGAGCTTCCTATGTCTGCTTCAGTGGGCCATCCCGCCAGACGTAATCGGCGTGTCACGCCAGGAATCTGAGAGTCTGCAATACAAAGGACCAAAGAAACCTAGAAAGAGGCGCCTTTCGTCACGTAGGCATTCACGGCGGCGACAAATGCTTCCGCCTTCTTGAGCGATTCCTTGGCTTTTTCCAAGGGCACGGACACCAGGGACTTGTAGTCATCTTCGACGCGATCTTCAAATAGTTCATGCAAGTAGGTGGAGTGCATCTTCGAAAACTCGCCAGTCTTGACCAGAAGCCGGTCGAAGAGGCCAATCGTGTGGCCGTGCTTTCGTGGCGGCACTTCAGACGAAACCAGGAGAGCCAGCACGGCGTAGTACGCGGCGTAGTACGCGGCGTAGTACGCGCGATTGACGACTGACCGGCCACTGCCGCTTCTGTCCAGCAACATCCTGCAGTCTTCCAGTGTCTCGTCTGCCTGCTGAAGCCGGATTCTCTGGAGGGCTTCCTCGTCAGATGTCACACGGCAATTCCTTCTTGCTTGACCACCTTCAGCAACGGAAGCGCGCGGTGCGGTCCGCTTTGCAGTTGAGCCGAGGTGAAGGTCACGGGGGAGATGATGACGTTGCGCTCAAAGCCGAGTTCCCAAGAGATGTGACTGATACGCGCCCGGATTTCATCCGTCAGATCGTCCAAGACGATCATGACATCCAAGTCCGAATACTCCTCGAAATCGCCGCGGGCGCGGGAACCGAAGACGATGAACTGAAGTGGCTGGATCCCTGCTTCAAAGAGCTTTGCCTTGAATGCCTCGGCGAGTTGGCGGTTTTCGGGGGTGAGCATAGTGTCAATCCTCTGGGGGGAGTATAGCATGCGGGACGGGGGAGGGAGGCGGGCGGGAGACGAAATGGACTTGAATGGACTTGAATGGACTCAAATGGACGCTGTGGGGTAGTGGACATGGTGGACGAGCGCGCGAATTAAGCAGCGAGAATACTGAGCAAATGGACAAATCCTTGAGCTTTATTGATAGGGCATCTGAAGCCTTTCGGGCTTTTCCCGTGTTAAGTACAAAGAGTGAATGCAATCGCGGCAGGTATCGTCTGAATGCATAGAAGCTTACAACCCCTTCTACGGAGGATGTGACAATGAGCAGGCGAATGAGAGTCTTGGGTGTTGCGATACTGGCAAGTATTGCGGCGCTGATGCCTGCCGGCACTTGGGCAGATAGCGTATTGCATGCGCGGGTCTCCTTTGATGCGGGAGGCAGCATGGTGAAGGGCGCGGAAGACAGCGACTGGAGCCATGCGGTGGTAAATACGTTGGTCCTTCCGGGAGACACGCTCTGGGTAGACCAGGGCGGGACTTCGGAAATTGAGTTTTCGGGCGGGTCTTTCCTGCGGATGGCGGACACGAGCAAGGCGGAAGTCACGACGATAGCGCCGACGCCCACCGTGCGCGGCTGGGAAGGCTCGTTTTATGTGCACCGGTTGAGCCGGGCGTCTGGCGATTTCGTCTTTATCACGCCCGCATGCACCGTGCAGGTGGATCAGGACACGGCGGTGCGCATCGACATCGTGAACCAAGGCGCGACGGTCAGTGTGCGCTGGGGCAAGGCCACGGTGAACACGGACGTCGGCAGCCCGGTGTACGTGTCGAGCGGGGAGCGCGTCTGGGTTGATCCGGGACTGCTCCCTTCCGAACCGGTGCCGTTTGACCGGTCAGAGGAAGATGGTTTTGACGTCTGGAACCGCGAACGGACGGAACAACTTGTCAACGGTTACAAGTCTGTCCCGGAAGCGGTGGTCACAGAGCCGGTCATCGGCACGAGCGACCTGGGCACTTATGGCGAGTGGGTGTCCGTTGATGATCGCCAGTATTGGCGGCCGACCGTTGTGACAAACTACGTGCCGTATCGGTACGGTTCGTGGAGCTACACGCCGAGCATCGGCTATTGCTGGGTGGACAACTATCCCTTCAGTTACATCACCTCCCACTATGGCCGTTGGAACTATTTCCCGAGCTATGGCTGGTGCTGGGGCTATGATCCGGTATGGAGCCCGGCGTGGGTGGCCACGGTACGCTGCGGCGACTACCTCGTCTGGTCACCGGTGGATTATTACTACCGGCCTTGCTACAGCGCCAGCTCGGCTTATTTCTCGATAGGTGGTGTGTCCTACAGCGCCTTCGCGTGCAGCTACGCGCCCATTTCACATGTGGGTTTCGGTTCGCGGTACGTCTATGGCGTCAATAGCGACATCAGCAATTACATCTTCAACAACATCGGCGACGTGTACATCTGGAACATCAATATTGGTGACTCGCCCCATGTGCGCGTGCCGTATGACCGGCCCCTGGACCAGGTGCGCATCTACAACCCGCGGCGTTCGATCCGCGGCCCAGAAACGTTTGGTGCGGACACGGTGCTGGCCAGTCAGCGGGTGCGCCGCTTGGAATCCAGCGTGGGCCGCGATGCCTTCAGCGCCCTTGATCGCACAGGCCGTGCGGGGGTGCGGACGGATGCCGCCTCGCAAGAGCGCGTGGCGCGTACGCGGAATGTGCGCGTGACTCAGGATTCGCCCAGCTATACACGGGCGTCATCCCGGAACCCCGAAGACGCGGCCGTCGCGGCCAACCGGACCCTCCGCGTACCGCGCTCGCGCGACATCGCGACCAGCGAGGAATTGGTGGGTGGACGCGGCACACGCAGCGCCGGGACCAGCCCGGAACGCGGCGCGCAGGCAATGCGCGAGGCGGCCGAGCGCAGCAGCCGGACGACCACCAGCCCGCGGGGGCTGTCAACAGAAAGTGGGCGCACCCCGGTGGAAGGCCGCACCGTGCGTGGTGAACGCACGCCGGACAGCGGCAGCGGCACCGCCACCGCGCGGACCCGGACACCCTCGGGTAGCGAAAATGTTCGTGGCCGCACTCCGGCCGGGGATCGTGGCAGCGTGACCCGCGTGCCGACGGGTGAGTCCATCGAGCGCAGCCCCTTGCGCGGGCCGTCTGTGCGGACCACGCCCGAAGCGACGCGCCGGGTCGAGCCGCGGCGCAGCACTTCCGAAGTTACCCGCACGCCGGTGCGATCCGGGCCGCCTTCGATGAGCACCCCTGACCGCGAACGCATGACCACGCCCAGCACTCGGGAAAGCCCTCCGCGGACGACACGCGTCGAACGTACGCCCACGCGTTCCGGGCCGCCGCAGATGAGCGCGCCCGACCGCAGCCTGAGCAGCAGTTCTGAAATCCGCCGGCCGCGGGTCATCACAACGGCGCCGGACCGGAGCAGTGTGCAACGGACGGCCCCGCGCACGACGGAACGGCCACGCTCCGTGGAGTCGCCGCGCGCGATGGAAGCGCCGCGCGCCCCCGACCGGAGCATTGTGCGGCAGTCTTCACCGCGCGTCGAGATTCCGCGGTCCGCCCCCGAGCGCAGTTATTCCGCGCCCGAATTCTCGCGGCCGCGGGCGCCGGAACCGTCGCGGAGCATCGAGCGTTCCGCGCCGAGTGTACGCTATGAAGCGCCGCGCGTTGAGCACAGCGCGCCGAGCATCTCCCGGCCGGAGCCGAGGATGTCCGCGCCTTCACCCTCGCACAGCGTCCAGCATTCCGCGCCTAGCTTTTCGCGGCCGGAATCTTCTGGCGGCGGACGTTCGAGCGTTTCTGAGTCGCCGCGAGGCGGTGGCGATGGTGGCGGGCGCTCGGTGCGTGGCCGGTAGTGTCTGAAAACATGGACCCGATGGACAAAATGGACTCAATGGACGCCAGTCACCTGGAGTCCTGAGAATAAGAGCAGGAGTAAGACCGATGAAGAACTGGATGTTGGCCCGGGCGCCCCTCGCGGCAGGAATACTGACTCTAATTGCATCGCTGGCCCTCTTGGGTTGTCCTACGAGTGATCAGGGGCAGTATGACCTGGGCTTCGTCGCGGGATTCGCCGAAGACGGAGAATACTGGCAAGGATATGCCGACAGTTGGGACACGCGTGACGGCGGAACGATTTATTACACCGGCGACGAGATTCCCTTCCTGGATGAAGTCAGCTACGATGCCGGGTATTGGGACGGCGTCTGGTATGCCTACAACGACGGGTACTTCGTGGCCTACGACTACGCCTTCACCATCGGCTTCAGCGAAGGGTACGACCTCGCGTATTATCCCGATTACCTGGATTTCCTGGCTTCCGATCAGCATATCGAATGGCTAGATGGCGGGTTCAGCGACGGGTATAACGATGGTTTCTCGGAGGGGCGCATCCTGGGCGCAACCGACTACCGCGATGGTTTGGCCTATGACTGGTTTGGCGCCATGGAGTGGTATCGCGAAGGGAATGACGCCTATATTGAAGAACTCGACCTGGGTACCGGCGATTTGGGCCCCGTCGAGCTCTACGTATACGGCACGAACCCGGACGACGTGATCAAAGGGACCAAATCGGCGGTGAAGCGGCCCGCGGCGGAGCGGCCCACGCCGAGCATCCGGCGCGCAACCACGGCCAAGGCGGAAGAGCCGGAACTCAGCTACCGCTCGCTGACCTCGGAAGTCGAGTCGGAACTTAACGTGAGCCCGTCGAAGAGCCCGCGTGTCGAGGCCCGGTCCATTGCGCTCGAAACGACCTGGCTGGCGCGCATCGAACAATACATGAACACGCTGCAGTAGCGAGGAGAGCGCGGACATCCTTGTCCGCGCGGCGACGAGAACGGAGATTTCAGGGCCACGCCGTGCGTGGCCCTGGGTCTTTACGCGGACTAGGATGTTCGCACTCCAGTGCAATGAGACCAAGGAGGGCTTGCCATGGCCAGAACAGAATCCACCATTCCGGCGAATCATGGAATGCGATCAAATCCTAAAATGGTCGTAGCCCGTGTGGTCGTAGGGTTCGCCGGCGACGCGTGAGCCTTTGAAGGTATCGGTGAAGCGGCCAACGACGGTGAGTGGGAGGGAGAAAGTGGCGGCAAACTGGCGGCACACTTCTTTGTGCCCGTCTGCCGCGAGGGCCACGGCTAGTTCGTAGTCTTCGCCCCCGGCGAGGACCAAATCCAGCGGTTCCACGCCGAGCGTTTCTTGAAATTGCGCCAGGTCCTCGGCCAGGGGAAGCAGGGCCGGATCAATATCGACGCCCAACCCGCTCGCCTCGGCGATGTGCCCCGCGTCTTGGAGCAGGCCATCGCTGACGTCGATCATCGCATGCACGGCGGGCTGTTCCGAGAGCCATTGACCTTCGGCTATCCGTGCCTGGGGCCGGAGGTGGGCGCGCACGAGCGGCGGCGCGGCGCGCTTGAGTTGGAGCGCCACGAGCCCGCCGGCGGAACGGCCCGGAGAGCCGGTCACGGCCAGCAGGTCGCCCGGGCGCGCACTGTGGCGGGGAAGATAGCGTTTGCCCGCCAGGCCGATGACTGTGATATCCATGAAGACGTGCGTGAGAGACTTCGTGGTATCCCCGCCGGCGACGTGGAGGCCGTGCGCTGCCGCGGCCTCACGGATGCCGCCGAACAATGCTTCGGCCACGGCGACCGGGGTCTCCGCGGGCATGGCCAACGCCACTGTGAGGAAGAGCGGCTTGCCGCCCATGGCCCCGATATCGCTGATGGCCGCCGTGGCGGTGCGCCAGCCAATGTCCTGTGGTGTGGCGGTGGAGAAAGAAAAGTGGATTTCTTCCACGGCGGCGTCGCAGGTGAGGAGCAGCAGGTTGTCTCCGACGCGCACGACGGCACAGTCATCCCCAATGCGTTCGAGGACGTTTTCGGCGGGCGGGAGTCCCGCGGCGATCCGGCGGATGAACCCAAACTCGCCAATGTCGCGCAGCGACTCCGTCATGCGCCGGGGTCCAGCGCACGCCAGGCGCCCGGCAAGGCGTGAATGAGGTCGGTGGCGATCATGGCGCGCTTGGTCATGCGTTGCGCCGCAATATCGCCGGCCAGCCCGTGTACATACACACCCAGACGCGCGGCGTCCCAGGCGTCCATCCCCTGCGCCATCAAGCTCCCCAACATGCCCGTCAGCACATCGCCCGTGCCGGCGGTCGCCATGCCGCTATTGCCGGGAGGACTGACCACGACCTCACCCTGGGGATGAGCAATCACGGTGTGGTGTCCTTTCAGCACGGCGACCTTGTGGGTCCTTGCCGCGAGTGTCTTGGCCGCTTTTTCGCGATCCTTCTGCACTTCCGTAGTGTGTACGCCCAGCAGCCGCGCCATCTCGCCCGGGTGCGGCGTGAGAATACAGGGCTGTTCCACATGATCGAAGATCTGCATGTCCACGCTCAACGCATTCAGCGCGTCCGCATCAATCGCGAGGCGTACCGGGCATTTTTTCACGAACTCCTGGACAAATCGGACGGTTTCTGGATGCTGCGACAGTCCCGGACCGATGGCCACCGCGTCTTTCTGGGAAGCGAAGCGCACCGCCGCTTCGAGCGCCGCATCGCCAAAACTCTCGGCATCCGTCGCGGGAAAGGGCCTCGTCATCACTTCCACGAGCACTGAC
>JACPGD010000395.1 GCA_016182645.1 Candidatus Hydrogenedentota bacterium
ATACGGCCACCTTCCGCGCAAAAGCGATGCTGCGGCGAGACGATGTGGACGTGGTGCGGTTCCTGCCGGCGGCGCCGGGCGCTGTGGTCCATCTGCGCGTGAAGGGGTCCGCCCCAGTCACGTTGCGGAAGCCCGGGGCGCCCTTGGAAAGTACCCAGGAGCGGACGCTGCTGCTTGATCCTTCGGACGGGGCGTTTTCGGGCCTGTTTGAACAGGCGACGTCGAGCGGCCCCCTGGTGGAAATCAGTTATACGGCACCGGAACACGCCGGCGCGGCCGCGCGGCCCTTGACCGAGGCGGAAAGGGCGGAATTGGAAGCCTTGGGATATTTGCACGAATGAAACTTCCCGTCGCTCATATGGCGTGTTTCCTCGCGTTGTTCCTGTGCGCGTGTGGCCGCCAACACGCGGCCCCCCCTCCGATTGCGCCCGAGCATGCACCAGCGATCAACGTGGTGCTTATCTCACTCGACACACTCCGTGCCGACCGTCTTTCGTGTTATGGCTACTCCCGCGAAACCACACCGAACCTCGATCGCTGGGCGCGTGAGGAGGCCGTCCTTTTCGAGAATGCCATCACGCCGGAGACGTGGACGCTGCCCGCGCATATGAGCATGTTCACCGGCCTCTTTCCTCAGCACCACGGTGTCAGCCGCGACGCCAATCTGGCCGAAAACGTCGTCACGCTGCCGCAACTGTTGCAGCAGCACGGCTATGCCACGGGCGGCTTCACGGGGCACACCTGGTGGCTGCGGCCAGACCGCGGTTTTGGGCGGGGTTTTGACCACTACGACAACGCGCCCGAGATGTTCCGCCACGTCTACAAGACACGCGAGCTGCTCTACGCCTGGCTGGCGCAGGAAGAGCGGCGCCCCCTCTTCGTCTTCCTCCACAGCTACGACCTGCACTACAAGATCAAGGAGCTCGGCTACGAACGGCCCTATGACCCCGATGACGAACAGTTCTTGGTCTTCTCAAAACCCTATCTGGCTGAACAGCCGTTTCAAAGTATAGAAAAACAACCGCTGAAAGCCTCTGAGTTGCTCAAGGCCTGGCGCGAACACAAGATCACGTTCACGGCGGTGGAAGCAGACACGCTCGATGCCCTCTATGACGACACCTTGCGCATGCTCGACCAGGCGCTGGCGGATTGCTTTGCAAAGTTGAAAACGATGGACCTCTATGATTCCTCGTTTATCATCGTCACCGCCGACCACGGCGAAGGTTTGGGCGAGCGCGGCTATTACGACCATGAAGACGTCTGGGAAGAGGAAGCGCGCGTGCCGCTGCTCATCCGTTTCCCGCAGCGCGCACATGCGGGAAAACGGGTCGCCGGCCAGGTGCAACTCATCGACCTGTTTCCTACGGTCGTGGACCTGCTCGGGTTGCAGGACGCGCCACAAACTGACGGCAAGAGCCTGCTACCGATGATTGACGGCGGAGGAGGAGGACATGAGTTTGCCTTCATCCGCAATGGCGCGGGCAGGCTGGGCGTGCGCTCGGCAGAGTGGAAGCTGCACTGGCGCCCGCAGGACAACCAGAATCTATTGTTCCACCTGCCCGAAGATCCGGGCGAGCAGCACGACCGCTTCAATGAACTGCCGTTGGATGCAAAGCCCCTTCGCGAAGCAGCAAACCAATTTTTTGGCCTGGGCCAGAGCGGCTGGCACATTGAGGTCCGCGCTCCACGCGACACGCCCTGGCGCGGCACGCTCCGGCTATCGTCGAGCACACCCATCGAGCAGGCGCTGCGCTTCGATTCCTGGGGCAATGCGACGATGTCGCCCGCCGGAGGGGAAATGGGGCTTACCTGTGAACTCGGCGCCGCCGCACCCGAGCATCTTGTTGTGCGCGCGGCCCCGGGAGAACTCACCCTCCAGTTGGAGTCAGTTTCCGCCTTCACTTTCCTCGGGAAAGATCTCCCTCATTTATCCGTTACGAAAGTAGAGGAGCATTTCGACACGCTGAAGAACAACTACCCCCGCCCCGAAGCCCGCTCCATCAACCAGGAGCCTGTGATCAGCGTCTGGTATTCCCGCGGCCGCGCCGTCCAACCCGCGCCTGAAACACTGCCGGCAGCCACACGAGAACAACTCGACGCACTGGGCTATGGGCATACCGAGACACCTTCCACCTCCAGGAATCTGGATTGATTTGAGTATACTCAGTAGATTCACGCAAGGAGAAAATGCCATGTATTGGTCACTTCTCTCCGTACTCCTGCTTTCGACCCTGTCCCAAGCCGAATCAGCTCCGGACACGACGACGCTTCCCCTCACTTACGTCACCGCCACGGCAAAAGACGTCGTTGATGATCCCGCCTTTCTTGACGCGGTGCGCGCTGCGCCGCCGAATGTGCTGCACCTCGGGCATGTGCTGCCGCTGAACAGCATTTTCGGGCCGACGGCGGATTTTAGCGGGTGGAACCCGAAGCTGGCGCCAGCGGAGGAAATCCTGGGGCGGCGCGAGCGGATTCGGGAGTTTGTGGACAAGCTGCATGCGGCGGGGGTGGAGCGGGTGGTGTGCTACATCAATCCGGCCATTCTCGGCGGCGACCACGAGACGCGCGAAGGCTTCTGGGCGCTCTATGATCATTGGGAAGACTACCAAGCCCTCGGCATCGGCCCGAAACCGGACCGCGATCCCCTGCACTGGATTCAGAAGGAACGGCAACCGTTTGGCCAGTGGGCGCCGGAACCGGAATATCCGCTCTGGCTCTATCGGCCTTGCGTCAATGAGCCGGGCTGGCGCCGCTACCATGAAGCGGTGGTACGGCTGGTGGCGGAAAGCGGGCTGGATGGGGTATTCGTCGACGACTGCATTATCGAGTGCCACCACGACCGCTGCCGCGAAGCATTTGCGGCCTTTTTGAAGGATTCCTATGGCCGCCGGGAGATTGGCACGCTCTTCAGCGGCGACCTGAGCCTGGGTGCGCCGCTGCCGCTCTGGCAAACGCAGAACGGCGGCTCACTCCGCGACGCGGCCACGCACCTGTTCTGGCAGGAGTCGATGCGCGACTATCTCGACGCCATTACGACTGTCGCGCGCAAGGAAGCTCCGGACTTCATGGCCATCGCGAATTGGGGCGCGATCTCGCGGGTGCGGGGCGCGGCGGGGCGCGCACAAAGCGGCAAGGACATCGAAGTCTGGAAGCCGGCCACGTCCTACGTCATGTGTGAAGAGGCACACCCCTCCGGCTATCTTGGTCCGAGCGACGCCTTCGGCTATTTACTTCAATACAACCAGTTTCTCACGCTCGGTATCCGGCCCATCGTCCACAGCTATGCGGCCACGCCCGGTCAAATCGAGTTGGGCTATGGGGAGTGCGCCGCGGGCGGCGGCGGCGCCTTTGTCCAGCCTGACATCGGTCATCCCGAGATCCGCAAAAAATGGCGCGTGTTTTTTGAATCAAACCGCGAACTTCTAGAGGGGTTTTCGCTGGTTGCACCGGTTGGACTCGTGCTGGCCTACGACGAACTGCGCTTCAACAACCAGGAGCACCTGCGCCAGGCGCTCGCCACGGCGCACGAACTCCACGCCGCGCACGTCCCCTTCGCGGCGATTCCCAAGTCTCAGCTTCGCGCGGGCACCCTCTCGAAATTTCGCGTGCTTATCCTGCCTCACGTACTCTACCTCGACGCATCCCATGAGCGGGCATTGGGGCAGTTTGCGCAGTCCGGCGGGAAAGTGCTCGTGGCGGGGCCTTGTGGCGCCTATGATATGCAAGGGCAGCGGAAACCGACCAACGGCGGCGCCATCTTCCCGTTGGTCGACGGGTTGCCAAATCAAGCCATTCTGTCCGTCACGTCGATGCAGGAACTGGTACCCCAGCGCACCTTCGACCTTATCCAGGCGTTGGACATCCTTGATCCTCAGGAGTTCGCTGCGAAAATGAAGGCGCTTGGGCAGCCGACGGATCGGGCGGAACTCGCCGGGGGAGCGACGCGGGACCTTTTGAGTGTCCTCGCCGTGCTCGCCGGCGCGGACCTTTCCGTCACCCGCGGCGCTCCCGCGGTGCGCACGGTGTTGTACCAGCGCCTCCGGAAAGACCACGGCGCCGTCACCGTACACGCGGTGCGCTATGCGGCGTCGATTGTGGGCGGCGACGATCCTCCGCTGGCGCCCGCGCCGCTGGCACTCGACGTGCGGGTGCCTCCTGGCTGGAAGGTCCGGGGCGCTACGGTCCGCGATCCCGACCTGGCGCCGCAGGCGATCCCTGTCACGGCCGAGGCGCAGGTTGTCCATTGTGATCTTCCGCCGTTTCAATACTATTCGCTGCTCGCGCTGGAGCTTGGCCCAGACTGAAAACAAGGGCTTCCAGCAGTGCGGACAAACTGAAGGGCCAAAGGATCCGCGCATTACTTCGCCATGGCGAGGCACTGCAAGGCGCAATGGCGGTCGAGGAGCGCCTGGACGTCGGGTCGGCAACTGCCGCAGCCGGTGCCCGCGAGACTTCTGGCGCAGACGCTTTCGAGCTCATCGCAGCCGGCGTCGATTGCTTCCTTTAAGTCTCCTTCGCCGACATTGAAGCAAGAGCACACGAGTTTGCCGCGCGGTGTGGAACGGCGCGTGGCGGAAGTCTTGCGGAGCAGCGTGGCACGGAGGTCTTCGAGTTCGGTCTGCTCTTCGATGAGTCTGCGGAACTCGCCGAATTCAGTTTTGTCGCCGACGAGAATGGCGCCGACCAGGCGCGCGCCGCGCACGACGCATTTTTTGTAGTAGCGCATGCGCGCATCCAACAACGTGATCTCATCGCAATCGTTGCCCGCCGGATTGACCAGGCCGATCGAGCAGACGTCGGCGTCACGGATCTTGAGCACGTTGAAGGGTACCGAGCCGCGGTAATTGTTCCAGGTGTGGCCTTTCAGGTGATTGGCGGCCGCGGTGGCCTGTTCCTGTGCGGCGGCGGTGGTGCCGTGGCGGGTCCCATTGAACTCGGCGATTTCGCCAATGGCATAAATGTCAGGATCGCTCGTTTGCATGTGCCGGTTCACGAGCACGCCCTGCGCCACGTCCAGTCCGGCCTGACGGGGCAACGCGTTATTCGGCGCGGTTCCCGCGGCAATGCAGACGGCGCGGCACGGCAAGCGCAAGCCGGAACGCGTATGCACGGCCTCGACGGCGTCACCCCCTTCGTAGCGAAGTATGGCGTCTTTCAAGTAGACCTCGACGCCGCGCTCCTCGAGGATCTCTTTCACCAGCCGTGCAGCCGTCGCGTCCAATACGCCGCCCATGAGCGAGGTCGACCGGTGGATGAGCGTGACTTGCGCCCCGCTGTGCGCCAGCGCGTCGGCCAGTTCCACGCCCAACGGCCCGCCGCCGACAATGACAACGGGTTCGTTCCGTTGCAAGGATGCGCGAATGCGGTCGGCGTCGCCGCGCTCGCGCAAGACAAAGATCCCCGGGAGGTTCCGCGGCACTTCCTTCGGCACCGAAGCCGAACTGCCCACCGCGAGCACGAGCTTGTCGTAGGGTTGGCGGCTGCCATTGGCGAGAACGACGCGCTTGAAGTCACGTTCGATCTTCACCACTTCCGCGCCGGCGACGTACTCGACCCCCAACGATCCAAGCTGGGACGCATCGAGCGTGACGAGTTCGCGCCAGGCCTTCGCACCAGCGATGTATTCCGGGAGGAGGATGCGGTTGTAAAACGGGAGCGCTTCCCGCCCGAAGACCACCAGCCGTCCCACACCGCCGCTCTCCCGATAGGAGCGGATGAACTGGTGCGCCGCGGCGCCCGCGCCCACAACAAGAATCTGTTGCTTGCGCGACTGCACGGGCCCCACGCGCACGGCCGCATATTTGAAGTCCGGCTCTTTCGATATCGGGTCCACCAAACCGCTGGTCAGGTTGTTCGCGCGGGCAAGCGCCCCATTGAACGCTTTGCCCCAGTGCATGGGCAAGAACACGGCGCCTTCTTTGATGGAATCGGTGATGCGCACCTGCGCCCGCACCTGGCCGCGCTCATTCTCGACGATCGCTACGTCGCCTTCCCCCAACTCGAGCCGTTCCGCGTCCCGCGGATGCACCTCCAAGTACGGCGCGGCCTCATGCTGGAGCAGCCGCGAGACTTTGCCGGTCCGCGTCATGGTGTGCCACTGGTCGCGCGTGCGCCCCGTCAGCAGTACGAAGGGAAACGCATCGTTCACGGGCGCCGCGTGAGGCCGGGGCCTGACGGCCGTCAAGCGTGCCCGGCCATCCGGCGTTGCAAAATCGTGGCCGGTGAACAGGCGCGCCATGCCGGGGTGCTGCTCGCCGGGACAGGGCCATTGCAGCGCGCCCTCGCGCTTCAAGCGCCGGTAATTCATGCCGGACATGTCGATGCGTGTGCCGCGCGTCAGGCGGCAATGCTCGTCGAAGATCTCCGACGCATTGGCGTAGGAGAACGCCTCGCCCCAGCCCATGGCCCAGGCAAAGCGGCAGAGGATCTGCCAGTCCGCCAGCGCCTCGCCGGGCGGCTCGATGGCCTTGGGCAAGTGGCTCACCCGGCGCTCTGAATTGGTCATGGTCCCTTCTTTTTCGAGCCAGCCCGCCGCGGGGAGGACAAGGTCCGCGAAAGCGAGTGTGTCCGCGTGCGTGGAAATGTCCTGGACCACCACGAAAGCGGCGTTCTGCAGCGCGCGCTCGGCCCGGCCCAAGTTTGGCCAGCTTACCGCCGGGTTCGTGCAGATGATCCACAGCGCCTTGAGGCGGCCGGACTCGAGCGCCTCGATCATTTCCGTCGCCGTGAGGCCGGGGGCTTCCGCAATCTTGCCGCCGCCCCAGAAGCGCGCCACATGCTCGCGCTGGGCCGGGTCCGCCAAATCGCGATGCGCCGCGAGCATCGTCGCCATGCCGCCCACTTCGCGCCCGCCCATGGCGTTGGGTTGGCCCGTCAGAGAGAACGGTCCGGCGCCCGGTTTGCCAATCTGTCCGGTAAGGAGCGACAAGTTCAGAAGCGCGAGGTTCTTGTCCACGCCCGAGACACTCTGGTTCAGTCCCATGGCCCACAGCGACATAAAGGCGCCACTGCGCCCGATCCACTCCGCGGCCTTCTCGATGTCGCCCAGCGGCACCTGGCACGTCTCGGCGGCTTGCGCCAGGGAGGTCCTCAACAGCTCTTCGCGCAATGCCTCAACACCGGACACGTGCTCCCTGAGGAACCCTTCATCGATCAAATTGCGTTCGATCAGTATCCGGGCAATGGCGTTGTAGAGGTAGACGTCGGCGCCGGGGCGCAATTGGAGGTGCAGATCCGCCACGGCCGTGCTCGAAGTCTTGCGCGGATCAACAACGATAACCTTGGTCTCTGGGCACGAGCGCTTTCGGGCCTCGATGCGCTGGAACAACACGGGGTGGCACCAGGCCGGATTGGCGCCCGCAATCAGGAAACAACGGCAGTGGTCGAAATCCTCGTAGCACCCGGGCACCAGATCGTCCCCCAGCGCCAGCTTGTAGGCCGCGACCGCGCTGCTCATACAGAGCCGCGAATTGGTGTCGATGTTGTTGCAGCCGATGAACCCTTTTACCAGCTTGTTGGCCACATAATAATCTTCGGTCAGCAGTTGGCCGGACACGTAGAAGCCGACCGAGTCCGGTCCGTGTTGTTGAATGAGAGACCGGAACGTGCGCGCGGCCCGGCCCAGCGCCGCGTCCCACGTGGTCCGTTCGAGCGCGCCGCCGCGCGCCGCGCGCATTTGCGGGTAGAGCAGACGATCACTCTGGTCCGCGACCACGTGATGCAGGTAGCGACCTTTCGCGCAGAGCGCGCCGCGATTGACCGGGCTTCCCGCGTTTCCCGCCAGACCAAGCTGGCCGCGCGCGTCCACGGTGACTGCGACGCCGCAGCCGACGCCGCAGTAGGAACAGGTGGAGAAATAATGCTGGGCAGTAGCAACATGCATGGGTGTCCGTCACGCTCCCGCGGATTCGGGGACGGCATCGACGCCTCGCAGGCGCTCCGCAACGTCCGCCTGCGCCTCGGTCTCCTCGAGTTCCGAGAAGCGGACCAGCCCGGCGAAGCCCGCGCAGAGCACGACCGCCGCGCCCAACACGAAGAGGGCCGTGGGCCAGCTCACCGATTCGGCCTTGAAGAGGAACCCGGCGAATACCGCCCCCACGTTGCCGCCGGCGCCGACGATGCCGGAGACGGCGCCGAGGGCGCGCTTGTTGACGAAGGGCACCACGGAATAGGTGGCGCCCTCGGACATCTTCATGAACAGCCCGAAGAAGATCATCGTGCCGAGGGCGAGCCCCAGGGAAGTCATGCGCGAGAAGAGCATCAGCGCGGCGCCTTCACAGGCCAGCGCCAGGGCGAGCCAATAGACGCGGCCCTTGAGGCCCCAGCGGTTTCCTGACCGGTCGCCGATGATGCCGCCGAGCGCGCGGGCAAAGAGGTTCATCAGGCCGAAACAGGCGGCCATCGCGCCGGCCCCTTTCAGGCCGAGTCCAAAGTAGTCCATGTAGTAAAGGGCGGCGACATTGTCGATGGTCAACTCGACGCCAAAACAAGCGCCATACATGATCGCCAGGGCCCAGACACGCAGGTCTTTGCACGCCTCGAAGAAAGTGCCGCGCGGTTTCTCGCCGCGCCCTTCGCGGGCGAAAACCTCGTTAAAGTTGCCTTCAGGCAGGTCCTGGGTGAACCGGTAGTAGGCGATGCCCGCGAGCAGGCAGACCAAACCCGCCACAAACATGGCGGCGCGCCAGGCCCAGTATTCGCCAAGGCCCATGAGTACCAGCGAGGAGAACAGGAGCGGCATGACAAGCTGGGTGACGCCGCCGCCCAGGTTGCCCCAGCCCGCGGCCGTGGCATTGGCCGTGCCGACGCAGTTGGGCGCGAACATGACGGAAGTATGGTATTGCGTGATGATAAAGGAGGCGCCGATGATGCCGATACCGAGGCGGAAGAGCAGAAAGGACGTGTAATCGTGGGCGAGGCCGATGCCCATCACCGGGATCGCACTGACAATCAAGAGCCAGGTGTAGGTGCGGCGCGGTCCGAACCGATCACAGCACCAGCCCACAATGAGGCGCGCGAGAATTGTGATCATGACCGACGCGATAATCGTGTTGCCGATTTGTGCCTTCGTCAGTCCCAGTTCTTCGCGCACCACGCTCATCAGCGGCGCGATACCAAACCACGAAAAGAAGCAGAGGAAGAACGCGAACCATGACAAATGAAACGCGCGCATCTGCGGCGATGAGAAGGAAAACAGTTTTATCCGCGTGGCCTTGCCTCGAATGTGCATGGATGTCCTCACCTTTCTCACGTCAGCTTGGGAAATTGCTTACACCGCCAGTGCGCCGCTCAGTGCAATGTCTGTGCCAAGCGGAGGCGAACACGCATTTCCTTCATTCTTTTGCGAATGTTCTGTAAGTTCGGCCTCCAGTTGTCCAGGGGTGTGGCCCATACGGGACTGTAGGCTTTACTCCCACGCTCATACGTCGCGGTAGGAACCGCATAGGCAGCGGAGAGGAAAGAAACCAGGCGGCGCCGTGGCTGTGCGCGCGCGTTGCACGCCGTGTTTTCAGGGCGCGCTCAGTTCCGTCCTATCCGTATTGGGTGGGGGTGAATACGCATTGGCACATCGGTTGCTCCCAAGGCGCATCGAGGCAGTGCGTCTGCCGGAAATCACTCTCAACGGCGTGGAGCGTGCATGAATCAGATTGTCGTGATTGGCAACGGAATGGTGGGCCACCGCTTGTGCGAGCGCCTGGCCGAAAACGGTGTGGCCGCCGCCAACCAGATCATTGTGCTCGGCGAGGAACGGCGCGCGGCGTATGACCGCGTGAATTTGACGGCCTTCTTTCAGGGCAAGAGCGCGGCGAACCTGGCCCTGACCACTCCGAAGTGGTACCGGGACAACGGCATCACGCTGTATACGGGCGTGAAGGCCCTGCGCATTGATCGCGCGAAGCGCGTGGTCTGCACGGCCTGCAACAGCCGCATCCCCTACGATCACGTGGTGCTGGCCACGGGCTCTTATCCCTTTGTGCCGGATGTGCCGGGCATGGACAGGATGGGTGTCTTTGTGTATCGCACGTTGGAAGACCTCGAAGACATCCGGCAGTATGCACAGGGCTGCAAGCGGGCGGCCGTCATGGGCGGCGGCCTGCTCGGCCTGGAAGCGGCGAAGGCCCTGCTTGACTTGGGCCTCGAAACCTCCGTCGTTGAACATTCGCCGCGGCTCATGGCGCGCCAACTCGATCAATACGGCGCCGATCTCCTTCAAGACCGCATCCAGGCATTGGGCGTCTCCGTCTATTTGAACCGGGCCACCGAAGCAGTCGTGGGGAATGGCCGTGTCACCGGCCTGAGATTCAGTGACGGCAGCGTCCTCGACGCGGACATGGTCGTCGTGTCGGCGGGTATCCGCCCGCGGGACGAGGTGGCCCGCGCATCGGGCTTGAGCGTCGCGTTGCGTGGCGGCGTCATGGTCGACGACTACTTGCGCACGAGCGATCCGAGTGTCTTTGCTATCGGCGAAGCCGCAAGCCACAACGATGTTGTCTATGGCCTCGTCGCCCCCGGCTACCAGATGGCCGACGCCCTGGCGGCCACGTTGGCCGGCGCCCCAAAGCCTTTCCTGGGTTCCGATCTCTCCGCGAAACTTAAACTGATGGGGGTGGAAGTCGCCTCGTTCGGCGATGCGTTTGCCCCCCAAGAGACCGCGCGCACGATTGAATTCCGGGACTCCCTGCGCGGCATCTACAAAAAGCTGGTCGTGAGCCTAGACGGCGCCAGGCTGCTGGGCGGCATGCTGGTCGGCGAGACCAGCGAGTACACCCGATTTTTGCACTACACCCGCTCGGGCGAGACCCTCGCCGCAGGCGTGGAGGGCCTGCTGGGCGGCGCGGCCGCCGGCGCGCGGGCGGTCATGACGGATCTGGGCAACGCCGTGCAGGTATGCTCGTGCAACAACGTGACCAAGGGCCAGATCGCGGCGGCGATCCGCGACGAGGGCATCACGGCGCTGGGTGCGTTGAAGACGTGCACCAAGGCAGGTACGGGGTGCGGCGGCTGTGTCCCGTTGCTTCAGCGGATTCTCGATGAAGAACTCCGCAAGCAGGGGCATGCGCAGCAGCGGGGACTGTGCCCGCACTTCGGCCACTCGCGCCAGGAACTGTTCCAGATTGTCAAGGTGAAGCGCTACCGCACGTTTCAGGAGTTGCTCGTCAGCCACGGCAGAGGCAACGGCTGCGAAATCTGCAAGCCGGCGGTGGCATCGATCCTGGCGAGTCTGTGGAACGAATTCATCTTAAATGAGCACAACGAAACCCTTCAGGACACGAACGACCGCTTCCTGGCCAACATTCAGCGCGGCGGCTCGTATTCGGTGGTACCGCGCGTGCCGGGCGGCGAGATCACGCCCGAGAAGCTCATTGCGATTGGGCAGGTGGCGCAGAAGTTTGGGTTGTACGCGAAGATTACCGGCGGCCAGCGCATAGACCTATTTGGGGCCGCGCCTGAACAACTGCCCGCCATCTGGTCTGATCTGGTCGCCGCGGGGTTTGAGAGCGGCCACGCCTACGGGAAGGCTGTGCGCACCGTGAAGAGTTGCGTCGGTTCCACGTGGTGCCGTTTCGGCGTGCAGGATTCCGTCAGTTTCGCCATCCGCGTCGAGGACCGCTACAAGGGCATTCGCGCGCCGCACAAGATCAAAATGGCCGTGTCGGGCTGTGTGCGCGAATGCGCCGAGGCGCAGTCGAAAGACATCGGACTGATTGCGACCGAGAGAGGTTGGAACCTGTACGTGTGCGGGAATGGCGGTGCGAAGCCGCGCCATGCGGACCTCTTCGCGATGGATCTGGACGAAAACACCGCGATTCGGTACATCGACCGCTTTCTCATGTACTACATCTACACCGCCGACAAACTGACGCGCACGGCCACATGGCTGGAGGGCCTCGAAGGTGGGCTGGAACACCTGCGAAACATGGTGATTAATGATTCGTTGGGAATCTGCGAACAACTGGAAGCGGACATCGACCGGTTAATCAGTTCCTACCGTTGCGAATGGGCGGAAGTGGTCCAGGATCCGGAAAAGCAAAAGCGCTTTCTTCAACTTGCCCAATTGCCCGGCAAGTCACCTTACGTCATAGAGCGGGAACAGAAGCGGCCCGCCGCCTGGCCGCGTGAAAAATGGCAAGCGCCGGCTGAATTCGACGAGGCCAGCATGCAGTGGGTGCGTGTCGGACAGGTCAGCGATTTTCCCCAGGACGGTGGCGCCCCGGTGAACTAC
>JACPGD010000417.1 GCA_016182645.1 Candidatus Hydrogenedentota bacterium
A
The DNA here is from genome assembly GCA_016182645.1 of Candidatus Hydrogenedentota bacterium. Classification (GTDB taxonomy): domain Bacteria; phylum Hydrogenedentota; class Hydrogenedentia; order Hydrogenedentales; family JACPGD01; genus JACPGD01. Next base: position 2 of record JACPGD010000417.1, read on the forward strand.
GTTCCTGGGGGCCGGAGTTCAAGTGGCTCTGCAACCCGGTGCTGAGTTGCCATTCCTGCGCGCTGGCGTGGTTTGCCTGTCCCATCGGCGTTTTCATCCACTACGCCGGCTTCCACCTTTTCCCCTTCTTCGCGCTGGGGACCGTGTTGCTGCTCGGCGTACTCATCGGCCGGCTGCTCTGCGGCTGGGTGTGCCCCTTCGGTTTTCTACAGGACTTGCTCTACAAGGTCCCCTCGCCGAAGATTGCGCTGCCGGAATGGACCTCCTACTTCAAGTATGGAGTGCTGCTGGTCATGGTGCTGGCGCTGCCGTTCTTCCTGGGCGAACAGACCCTCCTGTCCTTTTGCCGGTTCTGCCCGGCGTCGGCGTTGCAGGTCACCATTCCAAACTTCTTTCTGGACGGAGCGGCGCCCCTCTCGCTGATGACGGTCATCAAACTGCTTGTACTGGCCGTTGTCCTCGTGGCCGCGATTGCGAGCAGCCGCTCGTTTTGCCGGGTGCTCTGCCCCATTGGCGCGCTGCTCGCTCCCCTGAACTACGTTTCGCTGTGGAAGATCACGGTGCCCACGCAGAATTGTCTGCGCTGCAAAGCCTGCGCGCAAGCGTGTCCCCAACAGGGCCACCCGGCGGAGCGCATCGCCCGGGGGGTCCCGTCGAACCGCGCCCTGGACTGTATTGTCTGCCACGAATGCCAGACCATCTGTCCGTCGGCCGAGATTGAAGCGCGGCTCGAGACGGCCAAGCGGAAACGTGCCCGCAAGGAACTCGCTGCGGCCGCCGCGGAGGGACGTGAATAATGCCAGCGCGTCTGGAGTATTCTAAGGGACGGAAACCCCGCCGGACGGGCGGGGATAAGAAAGGGGGATGTTGATCATGACGGCCAATGCCCGAACAAGGTCTGCCCCAAGTGTGGCGCAGACACTACTGTCTCTTGCCCGCGGGGCAGTCCGCGGACTTCCCCGGCGGTGTCTTGCTGCCCTCGCGATCCTAGGGGCGGCGGCGGTCGGGGAGGAGGCCGCGCCCGCGGAAGCTACATTCACGCTGCAGCCCGTCCCCGATGGTTTTTACCTGCCGGTCGACATCGATTTGGAAGAGCACGAAGTCCACTTCAAGAAGACGCCAGACTTCCAAGGCCCTCCCACCTGCGGCGCCATCCCCCTGAACGAAAGCGTCAGCGAGTTTGTCGGGTTCGCCTGGGACAAGGCGGCAAACCTTCTTTACGTCGATGAGAACCGCAATCTCGATCTCACGGATGAGCCAGGGGTCGTGTACAAATCCGAATTCAACACCGGTAACTTCACGGGCGTCCGCTTTTCCGTGCAACACGGCGAACTGAACATCTCCTATGTGGTGGACCTCCGCTTGTCCGAGCCGTGGTTCTGCATGGCGGTCGTGCGCTCGGGGTGGAAGGGCCGCGTCGAAGTCAACGGCACGCCCTATGAGGTCCTGCTGGCGGACAACCTCGACGGAGACCTCACTTACGAGGACTCGTTCACCGTGAAGTCTGCCAGCGGTGTGGCTTCCGCGGCGAAGCCGCCGGAAGAGCCGGACTATTGGGGTCTGTCCCTGTCCTCCGAGAAACATGGCGTGGCCCGGCACGTCTCGCTGGCGGGGCGCACCCTGGCCGTGCAGGCCGAGTTCGCCCTGGTAGACGGCGCCGCCCCTGGGCGAAATCAAGCTGGCCGGCAAGAACATCGACGAGCTGGTTCTCTTGAACGACGGCGCATTCTACGCTTACCCCTCCGGGGACATCCTCGCCGCGCCGCCGGGACGCTATCAGGTGGAGAGCGTCGCCATGGCGGGCGGCTGGCAGATGGACGAGATTGAAGACGTACCCTCCGTGTCCGTAAAGCAGGGCGAATCAGTGGAATTGCGCGTGGGCGGACCGTTGTCGCAAAAGGTTGAGGTAACACGCTCCGGCAACACGCTGATGCTGGCGCATGCGGTTCAAGGCATCGGAAAAGAAGGCTACAGCAACGAAAAGCGTTACGAATCGCCGCCGGAATTCACGGTGTATCGCGGGGACACCGCCGTGGCGTCCGGCCAATTCGAGTATGGCTGAGGGGGCACCTGCTCGTACTCATGGCGAGTACCTCTGACCGCGTATGGCGAATTGACGATTGTTCCATCGGCCAGTCTGGGTGCTGCCGGGCCAGGCGCCGGCGAAGCCGTCCACTACTCGTGGCCCCTCTATCTGCACGTGATCCGCTTCCTGCCATGGCTGCTCTTGCCGTTCCTGCTGCTGCAGCCGGACAACCGCGGCTCCGCCGTGTGGAAGGCGCTGCCGCCGGCCTATGCGCTGCAGGCGATCGAAGCGGCGCTGGAAATCTGGGCGCCCTGGGCGGTCAACGGCAGCTTGATGTTCCTCGCGGACGAAGCCATTCTCCTCGCCTTCAGCCTGACGACCTTGTGGCTGCTGAGCACCTATCTCGCGCGGCTGCCCCGGCCCGCGGCGGGTTTCTTCGCGTTCTTGATCCTGGGCGCCGCGGGACTGCTCTACCTCATCGCCTGGATGGAACTCGGCCTCTCCAGCGGGGGCGTGGGGATGCTGTTCATGCACGGCGTCCTGAGCGCTGTTATTGTCCTGGGTTTCCTGCTGGCCCGCGCCCTGTGCCGGAAACGCTTCACGCCCGGCCGGTTCCATCTTCGGCTGGTGGGAAGCCTGGTGGGGATTTGCCTCCTGCCCAGCCCGCTGTTCGTCCTCATGGTGGTCTTCCAGGGAATGATGCTCGGACTGGAAGAGATCCCCTTCATACTCAGTATGTTCTTCGGGTCCTTCAGCATGTTGGCGGTAGTGGGCGTGTGTGCCTATGTCATGACCGCCATCTATCTCACCCTGACGTTCCGCGAGCCGGTCTTGCGGCAGCGCTTTGAAACGATCTTTGGGCTGCACCGGGAGGTGCAGCCGCCGCCTGTTCCCATGGACCCCGGCATTGCGCCGGCTTGAAAGGAGAAGTGATGGCCATACGAGGAAGTCCCACTTACTTTGTGGCGCTTGTCGCGCTGCTGGCATTGCCCGCGCTGGCACTGGACGTGGCCCTCACGTACCAGACAGCCGGCGTGGATCGGGAGTTCTTTCCCTACGGTGGAAACCGTGTGGAATTGACCCTCGACGCGCCGCCAGGCGCCTGGAAACTGCCGGAGCTGGTTTCCCAAACGCCTGTCTATGGTCTGCCCGAACTCGGTGACCGCAAACATCTGGTGCTGCTGGATCGCAAGGCGAAATCGGACAAGTTCTTCACGCGGCTCTATTTTGACAAGAACGCGAACAGCGACTTGACCGACGACCCCGTGATTGACGGGCGATACCTCGAGGACCAGCAGCGCCCAGAGTATCTCAACGCCGACTTCGATCCGGTGGATATGACCGTTGTGGCCGGGGGCGCGGAATTGCCGTATCAGTTCACGCCCAACCTCTATTGCTTCAAAGTCGACGGGAACAAGGAGGTCACGGAGGAACCGAACCGGCAGAATCTCCACCTGTACTTCAGCACGCGCTGCGCCTATAGCGGCACGCTCGCCCTCGACGGCGCTTCGTATGCCATCTGGCTGGGCGACCGCGATGGCAACGCGCGTTTCAACGACTCATTCTCCATCCGGGAACTGGAACGGCCCTCCGATCGGGTCTATGCCCAGGGGGACAGTTTCTACCTGGTGAAATCGGACGAGAAGTTGTCCCATGAGTATGGACAGACCCTGGGCCGGTATCTTGTCGTGGGTGACAAGGTGTTTGAAGTGGCCATCGATATTGCGGCCAGGAAACTCACCTTGACGCCCGTGACGGAGAGCCTGGCCACGCTGAGTTGGCCCGCCGACCTTGCCGGACTGGAGGTGTACGCGGAAGACAAGACAGCCGTGATGTTCTATCACCCCGGCGGCAAGGCCCCGCTTCCCGCGGGGACCTACCGGCTGCTGTCGTACCGCCTGTACACCAACGACGAGCAAGGTGACCGCTGGCAACTCGTGGCCGCGGGCACGAAGAAGGGAACACCCATCACGGCGGAGGCCGGAAACACGGTCAAGCTGGCGCTGGGCGAACCGTATCGTCCCGTGGTGCAAATCCCGGATTATGCACGAGACATGCTGAATAGCGGCATGGACCAGGTCCAGCTCAGCCTCGAGGTGCGCGGCGCCGGCGAAGAGGTGCTTGGAGATCTGCGCCGCATCGCCGGCCAAGGCACCAAGATTGCCCTTTCCAGCAAGGACAACCAGCGCCCCGCGGAACCCACGTACAAGATCGTGGACACCGAGGGCGAAGTGGTGTCGAGTGGACGTTTCGAGTATGGGTGAGGCTTCAGTTGCTCAGCCACATGGCGTGGCTACAAGAAAGGCCAGACGTACAGGGTTCTCTGCACGTATACGGTCGGTCCGTTCGAAACGAAGATCACCCCGCAAGAAATATCCTTGTAATCCCCTCGGTGCTCCGGTAGCGGGGGGTTGCCACACCCCCCGCGCCGGGGAGCAAGCGGCCATTCTTTTCCTGCACCGCAGCCCTGCCGGTGCTTTCCTTTTTCCTGTATCTGGGATACACTTTAGCGGGGGAATCGGTGTTGAATTCCTGTGTTCATAGGGGGATTTCGGTCATGTACCAACTTCCTGGAATAGGCTTGGAAACCGTGCAGGCCGTTTACGCCGGTCCGGAACGGCTGCTGTGGGAACTGCTGATGGGGGAACAAATCCACCTTGGCGGCCTCAAGTCTTCACTGGCCCTCGCCGAGTGCGCCAATATCCAGCCAGGCACGCGAGGAGTTGACCTGTGCTGTTGCACAGGCGCGGGCATGCGCTGCCTGTTGCGCTTCCGGCAGGTGGCCGCCATGACGGGCGTCGATGCCACGCCGGCCGTGTTGGAACTGGCACGCAATCGCGCCGTGCAAGAAGGCGTGGACGGCAAACTGAACTTCGTACTGGCAAACGTCTGCGCCACGGGGTTGCCGAGCGCGCAAGCGGATTTTGTGTGGGGCGAAGATGCCTGGTGCTACGTCGTGGACAAGGACGCCCTCATCCGCGAGGCGGTGCGCCTGGTGAAACCTGAGGGAACGATCGCGTTCACCGACTGGGTGGCCGGAAAGGTGGCCATGACGGCGGAGGAGGGGCAGCGCTTCCTCCAGTTCATGAAGTTCCCCAACATACTGTCTTTGGACGAGTACGTTGCACTGTTGCGGCGGGAGGGGATGGACGTGCTGGACGCGGAGGATACGCTCCGGTTCGCGCCGTGCATGGACCTGTACGTGGAGATGGCCGGCCAGCAGTTGACCTATGACATGTATCGCATTCTCGGTTTTGATGTGGCCCAAGCGGAACTCGTCGGGCGCGAAATGGGCTTCCTGCAGGAACTCGCCCATGCCGGCAAGGTGGCGCAAGGGATGTTTGTGGCCAGGAAAGAGCGCGGCGGAGGTGATTCATGAGCGGGAGCATAACAGAACTGCGCGCACCAGGGCCGCGGCCGGAACTCGCTTGGTTTGGCCAGATGATCCCGCACTGCCTGGAGCAGGCGCGCGCAGCGCAGGCGCAGGGGAAGCCGATCGTGGGCATCCTGTGCGAGTTTACACCGCGCGAACTGATTCTGGCGGCGGGCGGTGTACCGGTGTGCCTGTGCGGGGGCGACGCCCGCACCATTCCCGCGGCGGAAGAACACCTGCCCAACAACCTGTGTCCGCTCATCAAGTCTACCTATGGCTACAGCGTGTTGCGGAGCAACCCGTTTCTCGAGATGGCGTCGCTGCTGGTGGCGGAAACCACCTGCGACGGCAAGAAGAAGATGTATGAACTGCTGGGTGAGCGCTATCCGATGCACGTGCTGGAATTGCCGCAGAAGCCGCATTCCCGCACGGGACTTGCCCAATGGGAAACCGCGCTGCGGCGGCTCCAAGCCGAATTAGAGCGGCGCTTCGAAGTCACAATTACCGATGAGGCAGTGCGCGCGGCCATTGGCGTGATGAACCGGGAGCGCCGCCTGCGCCGTGAACTGGCCGCCCTAATGAAGCGGGACTACCCGCCGCTGACCGGGCGCGAACTGCTGGAACTGAAAAGCAGCATCTCCGGCCAGCCGGAGTATCTGGAACAACTTGAAACGGTCCTGGCGGCGTTGAAAGCAGAGGAACGCGCCGGAGTCAGACGCCGGCGCGTCCGCGTGCTGATGACCGGCGTGCCCATGGTGCATGGCGCCGAATGGGTGCTCGAACTCGTGGAGAAGCACGGCGGCCTGGTGGTGGCCCAGGAGAATTGCACCGGATTGAAGCCCATTCTGGAAGATGTGGACAAAGACGCGCCAGACCCGATGCACGCCCTCGCGCTGAAGTACTACCACCTGCCCTGTTCGGTCATGACACCCAACAACGACCGCATGGAACTATTGCCCAGGCTGGCCGCCGAGTACCGTGCGGAGTGCATAATCGAACTGGTCTGGCAAGCGTGCATCACCTACGACGTCGAGTCCTATCGCGTCAAACGCCTCGCCGAGGAATTGGAATTGCCCTATTTGCGCATTACCACGGATTACTCGGTCTCGGACAGTGCGCGCATCGCCGTGCGCGTCGAAGCACTCTTCGAATCTGTCCACCACGGGAGTGCGGACTTCCAGGCCCGCGAACCCTCACACCGGGAGGACGCACCATGAGACGTGTCTGTTACTTCAGCCCCTTCATCCCGCGCGAATGGATTATCGCGCACGGTTTCTCTCCTTGCCGGCTGGCGCTGTCGGCTGAACTCGCCTGTGCCGGCGCCGGCGCCGGTGTCTGCCCCTATGCGCAAGCGCTGGTCGCGCGGGCAGAACGGTGGGACGATGCGCTGCTTGTGCTGACGACGACCTGTGATCAACTGCGGCGCGCCGCGGAGAGAATCGCGCTGCAGTGGGCGGGCCGCTCCCACCAGGATGCGCTGTTCGTCTTCAATGTGCCCGCCACGTGGGGGCGCGGCCCGCGGGAACAGTATCAGGCCGAATTGCAACGGCTGGGTGATTTTCTCGTTCGGCACGGAGGGCGGGCGCCGGAAGGCGAGGTACTGGAACATCACCTGGAACGGGCGGCTGGCGTGGCAGTAGCCCCGTCACGGACCGCACAAAAGCAGGGGGAAGACCACACGCCGAAAAAGGGGATTCCTGTGGCTGTCGTGGGCGGACATTTATTTACTGAGCACCACATGCTGCACTACCTGATCCGAAACGCGGGCGGCCGCGTCGTGCTGAACGGGTCCGAAGGCGGAGAACGGACCTACCCTGACTACGCAGGGGTTAGCGCCGCCAGCGGCCCGCTTGAGGCATTGGCCACTGCCTATTTTGATGCCATTCCCGATGCGTTCCGCCGGCCTGATACTGGCCTGGGGGAATGGCTGGCCCGGCGCGTGCGCGAACGCGGCGCCCATGGCGTCATCTTCCATGCGTATGCGTGGTGTGACTTGTGGCGTGCCGCGCACGGCCATTTGGCAGAGGTAGTAGGGGTGCCCACGCTCTTCCTCGAACTCGGGTCATCGCCGGAAATCAATGGCCACACCCGCACCCGTCTTGAAGCGTTTCTGGAGTCCTTGGCATGAAGTCCCCGGCAAAGATCTCGCTCGACGCATGGGAAGCTCGGCGTTTGGCGCTCCTGAATGCGGGGCTGGAGGAGCCCTGGTATGGTGGCCCGCTGGGCCGGCACCTGGAAGAGGGGGATTTGCGGTTGCAGTCGCTCGAATTTGACAATTCCACCGCCTCGTTGCGTCTCTGGAATTTCTTGTTGAGCGAAGAGGATCGCTTGCAGGCCGCGCGGCGCCAAGGCAAGAAAATTGTGGGCGCGATGAAGGATCTGGGTACGGTCTCCGTGCTGGCGTCCGCTGCCCCTGAATTGGTGAGCTTTTATCCGGACGGCGCCTGGTGGACGCCCTGCCTCATGGAATGCAGCGACGGGCTGTTCGCCGTTGCCGATGCCCTGGGCATTGACGACCGCTTCTGCCCGGTGCGCGCCATGATCGGCGCATTTGAAACGCAACGCCACTTTCCCATCCCGGACCTGCTCACGTGCAGCGCGGGGGCGACCTGCGACGACTTCTCCGCCATTGCGCAACGCCTCGAACACCTGGGCCACCCGATCCTCTGGTGGGAAGTCCCGTACCGGCGCGTGCCTGAACATGGCGAGGAGGCGGTGGAGCTCCCGGGCGGCTGGCGCGCGCCTGTGTCGCAGGTGCAGTGCGTCGCGCAAGAACTTGAACAAGTGAGACACGCGCTGGAGGTACTGGTCGACCACGCCATTACAGAGGAGGAACTCCGAAACGCAATCCGCGACGCGAACGAGGTCCGCCGTCTCGTCAATGAATTGCGGACGTTGGCATATACTTCGGCGCCCTGTCCACTTCCCGCACTCGAGATGCTGATCATCGAAGTATTGCCGGTCCATTTCTGTTCCGACCGAGAAGAATGTCTTGCAGTGTTGGAGGAACTCCTGAAAGAAGTGCGGCGGCGCGTCGGCAACGGCACAGGCGTGCTGCCCCAGGAGGCCGTCCGAATATATTGGGTGAATCCCCCCGCGGACCTGCGTGTCTTGAATCTGTTGGAAGAGTGTGGCGGCCGGATATGCGGCGCCGACTACATGTTTGGCCATGCCCGCGCGCCAATCCCCGAGGATATTCGCCCCATGGAAGCTCTGGCCAGGTTGGTGCTGAGCGATCCCATGGTCGGCCCGGCGGCGGACCGTGCCGCGGCCATCTGTTGCGAAATCAGCCAATTTGGCGCCGAGGCGCTCGTGATTTCGCGCATTCCCGGTGCCAGCCACTGCGCCACCGAAGGGGAAATCATCCGCCACGCCGTTGGCCAGATCCTCCCGCATCTGCCCGTCCTGGAGATCGAAGTGCCGCCCATCGCCGATGCGTTGTTCCCCGCGCTTCGCACGCGGCTCCAGGCGCTCGTCGAAACAGTACGTAGCCGGGGCTTCCAGCCCCGTTCCCGTAGACAATAGGACGCTTGAAAGGATACCGCATGGTCTGTGCAGGCATTGACGCCGGCTCGCGTTCCATCAAAGTCGTGCTGCTCGAGCCAGGAACAGCCCGCGTGCTCGGCTCGGGCCAGACCGATCAGGGCGTGCGCCAGGAAGCGCTCGCGCAGGAGTTGTACCAGCAGGTACTGGGCGAAGCCGGGCTGTCGGACCGGCGCGCGGACAGTGTTATCGCGACCGGCTACGGACGCAATCTGATCGGGTTCGCCGACACGACGGTGACGGAAATCACCTGTCACGCGCGCGGCGTGTGCCATAGCGTGCCCGGCGCCAAAACCGTCGTCGAAGTGGGCGGCCAGGACAGCAAATTGATGCGGCTGAATGGCAGCGGCCAAGTGCGCGACTTTTCCATGAACGACCGCTGCGCCGCGGGCACCGGCCGCTTCCTCGAAGTCGTTGCGGCGCGCTTGGGCGTACCCCTGGAAGAACTAGGCGCGCTGGCCGCGCAGTCCAACGCGCCCGCCATCATCAGCAGCACCTGCGTGGTTTTTGCCGAGACCGAAATCATTGGCCTGCTCGCCTCCGGCGCGCGGCCCGCGGACATTGTGGCAGGCGTGCTGCGATCCATCGCGACGCGCGTGGGCGCGATGGCAGGGCGCAACGTGGAAGACCCCGTGCTGTTCACCGGCGGCGTCGCGCTTGTCCCCGGCATGGCCGCCAGCTTGCAGGAGATCCTCGGCCGCCCCGTGCAAATCGCGCCCGAGCCACAGATGACCGGCGCCCTCGGCGCCGCGTTAATCGCTGCCCAAAGATAAGATGAAAGGCGATTGGTGGGCCCTGCAGGACTTGAACCTGCGACCAAGTGATTATGAGTCACCTGCTCTAACCAACTGAGCTAAGGGCCCGGTGGAGGGAATTGAATTATAACAGGTTTCTGGGCCGTACGGCGAAGTTGGCGTGGCATGGGGA
>JACPGD010000410.1 GCA_016182645.1 Candidatus Hydrogenedentota bacterium
CTCGCCTTCACCCTCGCCCTCTCCCTCGCCTTCACCCTCGCCCTCTCCCTCACCCTCTCCCTCACCCTCTCCTTCGCCCTCACCTTCACCCTCACCTTCACCTTCTCCTTCGCCCTCTCCCTCTCCCTCGCCTTCACCCTCGCCCTCTCCCTCACCCTCGCCCTCCCCTTCTCCTTCGCCACCGGGGCACTCAATCTGGCCGCGAATCTCGCCGGCCGAGAATTCCGCGCTGTGAATGTTGATGTAATGTGGCCCCGTCGTGACCGTCAGAAATTGTTCGGAAGTCAATACGAATTGGATCGGACTGGCCGCGGCGCCGAGGTTTATCACGGGTGGACCGTTTTGGCCACGGCTGCCAGGATGGATGTGCGCGGCCGTCGGGTTGGCCACGTTATGCGTAATCGTAAGAAGAACGTCGCCACCGTTCAGTAGTTCAAACGTCGCGACCCCGGTTGCATCGGAGTCCACCGGCGGCGTTTGCACTTCCTGGGCAGCGTCCAGGGGGATCTCGCAAATCACTTCACCTTCACCCTCACCCTCTCCCTCTCCCTCGCCCTCTCCTTCACCTTCTCCCTCTCCTTCACCTTCTCCCTCTCCCTCGCCTTCCCCTTCGCCCTCGCCCTCTCCCTCGCCCTCCGCACCTCCAACATCAAGCGCCCAGAGTTCTCTGCCGGTACTCCCGTCATTGGCGCCGAAGTAGAGCATGCCGTCCACAGGGGTCAGTTCATTCGGACTGGAACTGCTGCTGCCGCTGCGAATATCCGCCACGATCGTGGTGCCATCGCTTGTGCCGTCGCTTTGCCACAGTTCAATGCCGTTCGTGCCGTTGCTGGCGGCAAAGAAGAGAGTGCCGTTGACGTCTGTAAGATCGCTGGGATTAGAGGCACTCGATCCGGACCGAATATCCTTCACCATCACGGTACCGTCCGTAGTGCCGTCGCTGATCCAGAGTTCCCGCCCATCTACACCATTGTCCGCATTGAAAAACAGCCGGTCACCCACGGCGGTCAGGAAATCGGGCAGTGCCGCCGGGGCGATGTTCTTTAAGACTACCGTCCCTGCTTCCGTGCCGTCACTGACAAACACCTGGTTGCCCACGGCAGGGTCATTCGCGGTGAAAAAAAGCTGCCCGTTGAGCACCGTCAATTGAAACGGATTCGCAGTCCCGCCAGGATTAATCTCCTTGACCATGGCCGTACCGGCCTCGGTACCGTCGGTGCTCCACAGTTCCCTGCCGCTGGCGGCGGTCTCGGCGGAAAAGAACACCGTACCGCCGAAAGAGACAAAATCAGCCGGAAATGAGCTCGAAAACGATGGGTTGATATTCTTCACCAATGCCGTGCCCCCGCCCGTGCCATTGCTCGTCCACAACTCGTTGCCGTTGGTCCCATCGCTGGCGTTGAAATAAAGCGCGCCGTCCACTGCCCGTAGACCACTGGGGCCAGCGTTCCCAGTCGGATTGATATCGAGGACCTTGGTTGTCCCCGCCTCACTCCCGTTGCTCTCCCAAAGTTCAAAGTCCGTAGTGATGGAATCGCTCGCAAAGAAATACAGTTTCCCATTGAACGCCGTGAGATTGTTCGGATTCGAATTCTGCAGCCCCGGTATGGCGGACGGATTGATGTCCTTCACCAAGGACGTGCCATCGGCGGTGCCGTCGCTGCGCCATAGTTCGACGCCGTTCGTACCGTCATTGGCCGAGAAGAACAACATTCCGTTAGCGGCAGCAAGATTGGCCGGTGTGGAACCGCCTGTGGGGTTAATGTCCTCTACCAGCACCGTGCCCTCCGCCGTGCCGTCGCTTTTCCAGAGTTCCCGTCCCTGCGTGCCATTGTCCGCGGAAAAGTAGAGCACGCCATTGACGTTGGTGATTTCGCCTGGAAGCGAGTTGCCGGAAGGGTTAATGTCCTTCACCAGGAACGGCACGCCCCCTGCGCTGGCGGGGAGGGTGAGGACAAGGCAGGCAAGTGCGACAAGAAACCAGCAACAGAAATGCTTCAGCACGGCATTCATTGGTCAATCTCCAAGGTTGCTGCGGGACTCCGCGCCTGAACTGCCGCGCGATAACATACACGCCAAAGCCATTTTATGTGCGGTGGTGAATTCTGTCAACCAATTTTTTGGCAAGAAGCACGCCTTCTCAGTGGTTGCAGGTATTCTGTCGCCTGTCACGCGCTTGTGCCGAAAGCAATGACGCGCTACTATAGCGGAGCCTTGTGAGGGTTCGGGGTTTTCGTGGGGGGACCGAATGGTCCAGTGTTTGTATTATTGAGGCGTGTCATTTTCGCGCCCTCCGGCGACCAAAAGGATAAGGATTGTTCTTCAAACGAAAGGAAGGGGTCGATGAAGAAGAGAATACAGAAAGGGCAGTCAACCGGTGGCGGCGAGCGCGCGGCGCTCAGCCGTCGCGGTTTCTTGAAGCAAACAGCGGCCGCGGCCGCGGGGGCGGTGGCGTTCCCGGCGATTATTCCGGCTTCGGCGCTGGGCCTCGGGGGGAACACCGCGCCGAGTGAACGGCTCGTCATGGGCTGCATCGGCGTGGGCAGCCAGGGCACGGGCAACATGAAGGGGTTCCTGGGATTCAGGGAATTCCAAATCGTCGCCGTGTGCGACGTGGATCGGAACCACCGGCTCGAGGCGGCCCGCATCATTAATGAGACGTATGGCAACCAGGACTGTCAGGATTATGGAGACTTCAGGGAGATCCTCGAGCGCGACGATCTGGACGTGGTTTCGATTGCGGTGCCGGATCACTGGCATGCCATTCCCGCGATCGCCGCGGCGAAGAAGGGCCTCGACATTTACGCAGAGAAGCCGCTGGCGCTGACCATCAGCCAGGGCCGCGCGATGGTCGACGCGGTGCACCGCTACGGCGTCATTTGGCAGACGGGGAGTTGGCAGCGCTCGAAAGAAAATTTCCGGCGCGGCTGCGAATTGGTGCGCAATGGCCGGATCGGCAAGGTACACACCGTCAAGGTAGGCCTGCCGACAGGCAGCCCGATTGAAACGCAAGCGGAGATGCCTGTTCCTGAGGGTTTCGATTACGACTTCTGGCTTGGCCCGGCACCCAGTGAACCGTACACGGAAAAACGCTGCCACTGGAATTTCCGCTGGATTCTGGACTACTCCGGCGGCCAGCTTACCGACTGGGCCGCGCACCACTGCGACATCGCGAACTGGGGCATGGGCACTGAGCACACTGGTCCCATTCGCGTGAAGGGCCAGGGCTTCTTCCCGCGCGCCGGCCTCTGGAACGCCGCGACCAACTACTTTTTCGAGTGCGAGTATTCGAAGGAGGCGAGTCCCGTCGCCCCGGACGGGTTCACGATGCTGGTGTCTAACTCGTTCCCGATGGGGACGCGCTTCGAGGGCACGGATGGCTGGATTTTTGTAGACCGGGGCGACGTGCTCGAAGCCAGTGCGCCGGAGATCCTGAAGTCCGAGATTGGACCCAAGGAAATGGCGTTCTACAAGAGTTCGAATCACGCGCGCAATTTCCTCGAATGCGTGCGCAGCCGCGAACAGACCATCGCGCCCATCGATGCCGCCCACCACGCCATCGCCATTGCCCACCTGGGCAACATTGCAATGCAATTGGAACGCGAGGTGCATTGGGACCCGGCCGCGGAGCGATTTGTCAACGATCCGGAAGCCGATCGGAAATTGTCGCGGGCGATGCGTGGGCCGTGGCATCTGTAGTGCAGGCATGCCAGTATCGAGGACGGTGCTGGGCATGGCACCCAACGGGTTGAAGAAAGAGTGGACAACGGGAGAAGGAATCATGACGACAACACCAACGCTGGCCGCGGCCAGCGCATCGATAGTGATGGGCGCGACGGACGAGGATGCCCTGACGGCCATCAAGACGTACCAGTTCGGGCAGAGCCGCGAGCCGCTCACCGTGGTGCAGGACCTCGTGGCGGCAGCCGCGAAGGATGATGCCCAGCAGCGTGACTTGGCCGGAAAGCTGGCGGCACTGCTCGGCAGCGACGCGACCTTGCATGCCAAACAGTTTGTGTGCCGCCAATTGGCGATCATCGGCACGGAGGAGAACGTGCCGGCCATCGCCGCCCTGCTGGGAAGCGCCGAAACCGCGGACATGGCCCGGTATGCCCTCGAACCGATTCCCGGCGCGGCCGCCGATGCGGCGTTGCTGAGCGCGCTGGCACAAGGTCCGGCGGAAGGCCGCATCGGTGCCGTCAATTCGCTCGGCGCGCGCCGCGTCGAGGCGGCCATGCATGCGCTCGATGAATTGGCTGGCGGAGCTGACGCCGCCTTGTCGCAGGCGGCCATCGCCGCTCTGGGGCGAATCGCTTCCAAAGACGCCGTGGCCGCGCTGGAAAGAATCCAGTCCTCTGGGCGCCCGGAGTCGCGCCGGCCAGCGGCGGACGCGTTGCTCGCGGCGGCCACGGCGCTCACGCGTGACGGACAGGCGGCCGAGGCGCGTCACATCTACCGTGCGCTGAAAGGTCAGGACCAGGAAGCGCCGGTGCTGGCCGCTGCCGAAATTGGCTTACACGATCTCCGGCAGGGTTAGCCAGGAAAGGCTTTCCGTGCCGCGCTCGAGCCGCGCGCTCGCCGAGCGCGCAACCGCATTGATGTCACCTTGATGGCCTATCCCAGCGTTTAAGGATTGTCGGCCCTTGCAGTTCGTCCATGGGTGCCGGGGAACAGTTTCGCTGGTTTGCGGGATAGGATGTAACGGGGACTCTGAGTGGAAGGTACTGTTGTGGGTGTCCACACGGCGGCGGGGAAGTCCTGCATCTTGCGTGATGGACGCCGCCTTGTTTAGAGTATCGGTTCTGTTCAGTAAGATACTGGACAATAAAGGGTTAGGAGGAAGAGTAGTGAAGCACGTACGCATGATTTCTCATCAACCGCGGCAGGCGGAAGGACCGACGACAGGCCAGATCCTCGCGGTTATCGGGCAGATCCTGGGGATTATCGGGGCAGCCTTGGTGGCGAAAGAGGCAGCGGACACGGCCTAAGCTTTTGCTGCACTTGCGCTTGTGCTACCATAGTTGCTGCCGGAGCCTGAAGCACCCGTTGGGGGTGCGGCGCTTGGCATTGCACCAACGATTCGCATTGCCTGGAACAAGGGAGGGTTTACCTGATGCGGCATGTGCGGCCCGTTTCCATGTGGCCTGCGAAAGCGCAAACTGACGGCATCTGCGCTAATGTTGAGGATGACTATGAGGCACGTTTGTGCTTCATCGTCGAGGTGTTGACGACCTTCCTGCTTCCTTTGTTGCAGGCCAAGAATGACACGGGCTCGGAGACGGCCTGAAGGATCACCATGCACCACCTGCACCCGCTCACCAAGACGCCCTGCCTGGCAGAGGACATTGCCCCGGAGGTCAAGCTGACCTTTCTCCGCGACGTGTTGAACGTGGGGATAAGCAATGAACTCCTGGAGGGTACAGTGCTGCGGGATCTCGTCGAGGTGATGATTCCCTTGTTTGTTAATAAGGATCCGGAAAACCCGGTACCGCCTGTGTAGCCAGGTTCCAGGTTCAGCGGCGGCGCCAGGCGTGGAGTTGTGCCGGGGGTGGTTGATGTGTTTGAATGTGGGCAAGGTTTAGCAGAAGGAATGGAGAGACTATGAAGCACATTAAGCGGATCACCACCGTGCAGCGGGCGGACGCCTTCAATAACTTTCTCAATGACGTCTGGCGCGCATGGCAGAACTTCCGGTATGAGAAAAAGAACGAATGGGCCTGATCCTTTCGGCTGAGATGATTGTACGCCGGGACCTTGACGGGTCCCGGCGCTCTTTTTGGGGATGCGTCGCGCTTCCATGATCAAGACTACTCATGGCCATATCCGAATCGCCGACCCCGATGACGCGCCTTTTCTGCACGGCTTTTATGACATGAAAACACCGCGCGCGGCCCTCCTGGATACGCGCCGCGAGCCCTTGATGCCGGCCGTGGCGGAATTGCGGGAGTTGCTGGGCCGGAAAGAAGCCATGCAGGGCTTGTTTTATGCCATTGAAGATGACACCGGGGCGGTAAGAGGGTTTTGCAGCTTGCGCGGCATGAACCAGGAAGCCAGCTTTGGCGAAGTCACGCTGCTCCTGGACGATGCGGGCTACGAGGCGCCCCTGGCGGACGAAGCCTTGTCGTTCTTACTAGCTCGGGCCTTCACCAACCTGCGCCTCAACAAGCTGATGGCCCACAGTCTCACGCTTGAAACTCGTTGGCGCGATTTCTTGAAACGACATGGATTTGAAGACGCGGGCACGCTGCGCGAGTGCTTCTTCGGCGGCGGCCAATGGCACGATATCCACCTGTATACGCTGGTCCCGGCGGCGCCCGCCGTGAGAAATTAGCCCATGCCCATTACCACAGACATGTTTCTCCGCCGCGCCGAGCGCGATGACCTGGACATCATCGTCGGTTGGATGGAACAACCGGATTTCCAGCACTTTCTCTATGGCGATCCTGCCCGCTCGCAAAAGCAGATTCGCGAGCAGATCGTCTCCATGCTGGGGCGCTCGGGCGGGGTAAGCATGCCCGGCGGCGTGTACTTGCTGATTGATTCCAAGAAGGACGGCCCGGTTGGTTTGTTGTCGCTTCAAAACATCAGTTGGCGGAACCGCTCCTGCATGCTCGATCTGTATATCGGCAACACGCAGCTCCGCGCGCGCATGGCCACGGCCATTGCCGTCTACCGTGCGTTGGAGTATTGCTTCGACGAATTGAATCTACACCGGGTGTCCGCGTTCATCTATGCCTTCAACACGGCTTCGTGGCGCATTTTTGAAAAGGCGGGCGCTGTCCGGGAGTGCGTGCTGAAAGATCACCTGCCACGCGATGGAAAATTGTACGATGTCTACGGGTATGGGCTGCTCCGGCGCGAATTTGAGGCCGTGCGCGAAAGACACCGCCGCAGCACAGAAGGCTTTTCTCTTTCCGCCATGATGGAAAGTCTCGGCGCCGAAGAGGCTGGTGGCGCGCCGTGAGGATTGCCTTCGTATTGGTTTTTCTGGTGTATCTCCTCCAGGCGCTCCTGGTCAATTCACGTTCTCCGGACCAGGCGCCGCGGCGCCTGTCGCCGCTCACGTTCAGCGTGCAGTCCCTGCTCTTCTGCCTCGCCCTGTATTTTGCCGTCCAACGGGGGATGCTGTCGCGGGACCTGGTCTCCCCTCTCAGTATTGGCGGTGGGCTGCTCTTCGGACATTTCGTCTTTGGCGTGTCCTTGTTGGTAACGCACCAGGAATTGCGCGACGCCGCGGCGCATTTCCTCGAGTTCAAGGCACTCTGGCATTTTCTGGTCGAGAACCCGCCCATTATCTTTCGTTTTCTTCTAGTCGCCACCACGGAGGAGATCATCTATCGTGCTGCGGCCCAACCCCTCCTGATGGAAGCAACAGGCTGGCCCTTGTTGTCCCTGACCGCCGTCGCGTTGGCTTTCTCCCTGGTGCACTGGCATTTCTTTCGCAATCCCGTGGTACAATCGGCGGAGTTTCTCGGTTTCGCCCTCCTTCTCGGCTTCCTGTATTACTGGACAGTAAGCCTGAGCCTTGTTGTGGTGATCCACACGCTGCGAAACCTGGAGATTGTCTATCTGGAATACCTGGTGAAACTGGACGAACTGGGGGATGAAGAGCAGGCGATGAAGGCAATTGAAACGGCCTATAGCCACAAGCCGGCGGAGCGGGCGTGAACGTGGAGTACCTTGTCGAATTACAGGATGTCCAGAAGCGCTTTTGCACGCGGCATTTCTTTCATCTTGATGAGGAAACCGGGAAGCGGCGGCTATACAGCAAGAAGCTGGTGGACGCGGCGAAGACGATTAATTTCGGAATACGCCGCGGGGAGATTTTTGGGCTGCTTGGGCCCAATGGCGCCGGGAAGACCACGTGCGTCAAGATGATTTCCGGACTCGTCAAACCTGATGGCGGCCGCGTGATCGTGGATGGATTGGAGGTCGAGCGTCATCGGAAGCGCATCCTGCGCAAGGTGGGCGTGGTACTCGAGGGGACCCGCACCAGCATCTGGCCGCTGACACCGCTCGAAAACCTTTCGTATTATGGAAATCTCAAGAACGTACGCGGGCCGTTGCTGCGGCAGCGCTCGAATGAGCTGCTGGATTTCATCGGCTTGCGCGAGAAAAAGAACGTGCAGGTTCGATACCTGTCACGCGGCCAGAAGCAAAAACTGGCCATTTGCATTGCGCTCATCGCCAACCCGCAGGTGCTGCTGCTCGACGAACCGACCACCGGTTTGGATGTGCAAAGCGGCCGTGTCATCAAGGACAAACTGATCGAGATGACGCGCCAGCAGGGCAAGAGCGTGCTGGTGACGACACACGACATGCACGTGGCGCA
>JACPGD010000404.1 GCA_016182645.1 Candidatus Hydrogenedentota bacterium
ACGGAGAAAGAACGAAAGAACTTCGGATAACGGCTTTGGTGCGCAAGACCGCCGGAGAGATTCTGCGTGGCGCAACAAGAATTTGAAGGTTAGTAATACAGAGGCCGGACGCTACGAATGCTGGCATACGTCATCGAAGTTGCGAAATCGAGGACTTAGCTGCCGGTTTTTGCAGTACTTTGGCTGTCTCTGGCACAATACCGCTGCATTTCTGGGCGTTTGGCCTCTCTTAGCCACCCCATGACCGCGGATGGCGCCGCGGAATTCTCTTCAACAACCCGACCACACGGAGTTACCACAGATGTTACGTTCCCGCATCATCGGCACCGGCCACTATCTTCCGGAGAAGGTGCTGACCAATTTCGATCTCGAAAAAATCATGGACACCACCGATGAGTGGATCCGCCAGCGCACCGGCATCAACCAACGGCACGTCGTCGGGCCTGATCAGGCCGCGTCGGACCTCGGTTTGAAAGCGGGACGGCGTGCGCTCGAAACGGCTGGCGTGGCGCCGGAAGAAGTGGACTACCTCATTTGCGCCACGCTGACCCCCGATTACTTTATGCCCTCTTCGGCCTGCCTGATCCAGCACAAACTCGGCTTGACGCGTGCCGCCGCGGTAGACATAAATGCCGCTTGCTCCGGCTTTGTGTACGGGCTTCAAATGGCGGACGCTTTCATTCGCGCGGGCGTGCACAAGACCATCCTGGTGATCGCGTCGGAAGTGTTGTCCCTGCGGTTGGATTGGACGAAGCGGGACACGGCGGTCCTCTTTGGTGATGGCTCCGGCGCGGTGGTGATCCGCGGAGAGGAAGGAGAACAGGGCATCCTCTCAACATTCGCCGCGGCCGATGGCCACGCTTACGACATCCTGCACATTCCGGCGGGCGGCACGCGCCTCGTCCTGACGCCTGAGAACATCACGGACACCGAGCGCGGCATTATTATGAATGGGCGAGAACTCTACAAGCGCGCCGTGATGGCGTTTGGCGAGGCGGTGGAAAAAGCATTGCAGCAAACAGGATGCAAGGCCGAGGACATCGACATTTTTGTGCCTCATCAGGCGAACGAACGAATCATTGATTCCGCGGCCAAACGCATTGGTCTGCCGTCTGAGAAGGTGTACCTGAATCTGGATCGCGTCGCCAACACCAGCGCCGCCTCGATTCCAATTGCACTCGATCAGGCGCGGCGGGAAGGACGAATTGAGGAGAACGATCTCGTGCTCCTGGCCGCCTTTGGCGCCGGTCTGACGTGGGCCTCCGCGATGGTGCGCTGGTGAGCATCAAACGGAGCGGCCGGATCGGACGGATCGCACGGGCAACGTGGGCCGAACGGGTCTGACTGGTCCGACAGGTCAGACGGGTCAGACGGATCGGACCGTGCATTGGAAAGGGCCAACTCATGTCGCGAAGTCTTGTAGCGATGCTGATCGCCGGTTGCGGCGTTGGCGGCGTACTGACAGCAGGAGCGCAGGAGGCCATTCGCCTAAGCATTTCCAGCACGCTGGATGGTGTTGCCCAACCGGTGTTGCTGTTCCCGGCGCCCTCGTCCGGGCCAACGCCCTTGCTGGTGCTGCTGCACCGGTGGAGCGCGCACTATGACTCCTTTGACTACGCCGGTTGGAAACAAGCGGCGGCGGCGCGCGGCTGGCATCTGCTCTTGCCAGAATTTCGCGGCCCCAACTTCCGGCCCGAGGCATGTGCATCCCCCCAGGCGCGGCGGGACATTCTGGACGCCGTGGATTATGCCTGCACGCACTACGCGGTGGATGCACAGCGCATCTATCTCGGTGGGACTTCAGGTGGAGCGCACATGGCCATGGTGATGGCGGCTTACGCGCCGGAGCGCTGGGCAGGGGTAACGGCCTGGGCAGGAATCAGCGACCTTGCCCGCTGGCACGCGGAAACGCAGGCGGCGGGACGGGACTATTGGAAGAACATTGAGAAAGTCGTGGGGGGCGCGCCCGGAACCAGCGCGACGGCGGACGCGGAACTGCACTACCGCTCGCCGATCCATGCGCTCCTCGCGGCATCCTGCTTGCCACCGCTGGATCTGAACACCGGGATTCATGACGGGCACACTGGCTCTGTCCCTGTGCACCATACGCTGGACGCCTTCAATGCGCTCGCGCCCAAGTACGGCGCGGCCCCGGTCCCGCGGGAGATTATGGATTCCCTCGCGCGCGAACTCCCCGGGCCTGAAGAAGAGGAACAAGACACAACCTACGGCCGCCGCATCCACCTGCGCCGCCACGCCGGCCCCTCGCGCGTCACCATTTTCGAGGGCGGCCACGAGGACATTCCCGCCGCCGCCTGCGCCTGGCTGTCGCGACAGCGCCTGGGAGATTGATGCGCCGGTGGGCGTCTGGTAGCGTAGGGGGCTTCACCAGAGGAGAGCACACGATGTTTAAGCCATTTCAGCCGCCAGACCTGTCCGACGAGCCTGACGCCTCAGATCAGCCAAATTACCGCCCGACATACTTTCGTCCGTTCCGCCGCGATTGGGTAATTGCTGCCGCGGTGCTCCTCGCCCCCTGGGTGCTGGCGGAAGACGCGGCAATGAATCCCGAGGAACTCGGGCCTTATCCGATCGGCGTCACGACGGTCCTCTTTGAAGATCACGCCCGGGTGGACGAGGCGACGGGCAAACCACGCGCGCTCTTGACGGAGATTTGGTATCCCGCCACGGACGACGCAAGGGATCTACCCAAGAACAAGCTCTCCGATTTCAACATGAAGGGACAGAACGCGCAATTGAATGCGGCACTCAAGGCCGTGTTCAATATCGATCTGGCCGGGAACGACAAGACTTTCAAGAACCTGGCGGTGCGCGATGCGCGCGTGCGTGACGGCGTGTTTCCGCTGATTCTGTTTTCTCATGGCAACGGCGGCATGCGCACACAGAACACGTTCTTGTGCGATCATCTGGCCAGCCACGGCTACATCGTCGTCTCGCCTGATCATACCGGCAATTGCTGCTTCACGACCGTCGACAACGTGATGATTCCGATGAACCCCGCCGGACGCGATCAGGCCGCCGCAGACCGCCCGAAGGACATCAGCTTCCTGATCGATCAGATGACGCGCTTCAACAATGGCGCGGACAGCCGCTTCCTGGGCAAATTGGATTTAGAGCACATCGGCGTGACAGGCCATTCTTTTGGCGGCTACACCGCCGCGGCCGTGGCCGACACCGACACGCGCGTGGACGCCATCGCCCCCATCGCCGCCGTAGGCCGGACGCGCACGAATTACGACATGCCCGTCCTTGCCATTCTGGGCACGGAAGACGCCACCATCAAAGAAGAGGGCAACACGCGGATTCGCCAGTACTATGAAGAGTCAAAAGGGCCGCATTATCTTGTCGAGTTCAAGAATGCCGGACACTATTCCTTTACCGACATGGTCAAGTTCAACCCCACCTTCGGCGACGGGGTCGGCAGCGGAACGCGTATCGGCAACGGCGAGGCCCTGACGTACCTTGACAGCGCCACCACCTACCGCCTCACCAACGGCTACGTGATGGCCTTCTTCGGCAAATACGTGAAGGGGCTGCCGGGTTATGATGCTTACCTGGGCGAAAATCATTTTCCGGAGGAATTGATCGTGAAATCCTCCCCCGGTCCCATCAGTACGGAATGAAAGTAGTAGCGCGCTCGCCGAGCGCGCTACTGGGGCTGCGCGGTAGGCTTGGTTCAGCGCGCTGGCCTGCGATTGAACGCAGAGAGTGCCGCGCTCGGCGAGCGCGGCACTACCCAAGTGGCCCAGGTTGGACGAATTGTTTGGGCGGGGCATGTTTGCTACAGTGGCGCGCCGGGGGCAGGAGAACGTTTCAGGATGGCGGGTTTGTTGTCGCCCATGCTCAAGCGGAAGCGGTTTGCGATGGTCGCGCCGTATATTCAGGGCGATGTCCTCGACGTTGGTTGTGGCCCGACGACGACCCTGGCGTGCGGCGGCGGGCGCATCACCTCGTATACGGGGATTGAACAGCATGTCAGCCGCATCGCCCAACTTTCGCGTGATTTTCCCGAGCACACGTTTCTGAAGAAAGATTTGGACGAAGATGCGCTCGATCTGCCGCAGCAGTTTGATACGATCCTGCTGGTGGCGGTGATCGAGCATATTTACAATCAGAAGCACCTCATGCGCGAACTGGTGAGCGTGCTTAAGCCCTCGGGACGCATCGTCATTACGACGCCCACACCATTCGGCAATGACATCGTGCACCGTTGGGGCGCCGCCATCGGCCTTTTCAGCACCAGCGCGCGCGACGACCATATTGTTGTTTACAACCGCAAACGCTTCGAGATCCTCGCGCGCGATCACGGCCTCGCCATCGAGCGCTACCGGCGGTTTCAGTTTGGCTGCAATCAGTTGGTCGTGTTGCGCAAGCAGGCCTAAGCGCGCTCAAACGTGGCGATCAATGGCCGCTGGCAGCACATAGGGGTACGTTTTCCCCAGTGCCCAGTGCGCCATCCGATCCAAACGGCGCACGCGCAGGTACCAAGTCCAAATCCTGGCGTCGCGGGCGTAGTATCTTCGGACGTGTGCCTCCTCCAGCGGCGCCACGCCCATATCGCTGGCAGGATGTGTCAGCCAAGCGTTGATGTGCGCCATGGCGGGGGCCACCAAATCAGCGCGGCCTTCCTTGATGAAGTTTGCGACAAAATCGGTGAGGATGTCGGGAAGGCGGTAGTAGCGCCCAACTACCTCGGGCATTACGGCCCGCCGGAAGAGGGGCCGAAGGGGCAGTGGCACCGTGCGCAGGGCCCATTCCGCGCTCAGTAGCTCTGTACCGTTGCGCCGCATCAGGGGCGTGCCCACATCGAAGTAGTCCAGTTCGCGCGTGGCCGCATTCCAGACCCAGTTCGAGATCTGTGCATCCACGGCCAGGGTCGCCTCTTCGCCCGCGGCTTGGTTCGCGCGATAGAGCGGGACCAGCGTTTCCAGCAAACGATCCAGCAGCGGCGGCAGGTGATCCGGTGTGGCCCGCCGCAGCCACTGGTGTCCCAGTTGATCTTCGGGAAACGCGGGCTGCACCAAGTACACGACGATGCCGTTCCTGGGCGTCCGGACGCTGGCGCTTTCCGTCTGGACAACGCGCAGGCCGCGTGCTGCTAATGCCGCGATATAAGCCCGCACCAAGGCCCGATAAGGTTCCGCTTCGTCCTCCCGGAAACCGGCCATCCGTTTCAATACGACGCCGTCCCACCCTCGCAGCGTCATGACGACCGAGATTTCGCCGTAGCCGATGATGCGGCATTCTTCTTCGAAGCGGTGCGCGGCGGCGGGATTGAATTGGGACTCGAAGTGTTTGAGGCGCCGGATCTGATCGCTTGAAATCAACGGCGGCGGCACTGCCTCACTCCGCCAGGGCGGCGCAGCGGCTGAGCGCGTCCTCAAACCGCTTCAGACCATCGTCGCATAGGGCTTTGTCAATGAGCAGGCCCGGCTTGAACTGAAGGACGGACGGATCATGCGCGGCGAAGATGGCCCAGATGCCTTGGTCGTAGAGCATCTTGCTCATGAGCATGCCGCCTTGCTCATGGTTGAAGCGCAGCCCCATCACCAGCCCGTTGCGCCGGATCTCGGCGAAGAAATCGCGGTGCCGCTGTTGGACATCGCGCAAGCCGTCCTCGATATACTGGGATATCGTGGCGACACTGCCCAGAACTTCGGGGCGCTGCGTGATTTCGAGGACCTTCAGCGCGACACGGCAGCCGAGTTCCGCGCCGCCAAACGTCGAGATGTGTGCAAAGCCGTCGTCGTGGAGCCAGCCCGCGACATCCTCACTGATGACTGTCGCGGCGATGGGATACAAGCCGCCGGACAATCCCTTGGCCGTGATCAGGATGTCGGGTTCAACGCCATAGCCCTGCACGGCCCACAGGGTCCCGGTGCGTCCCAGCCCGGTCTGCACTTCGTCGGCGATGTAGAGGGCGCCGTGTCGCGAACAGAGATCTTTGATGCGCGGCAGATAGCCCTCCGCGGGAAGCGGAAAGCCGAGTGTGGCGGGAATGGATTCAATCAGCACCGCGGCAACATCTTCTTCACACAATTCACTAGCTATGGCGTGGATGTCGTTGAACGGCACTTGGACAAAATCGTCCGGAGCGCCTTCGCTTAAGAAGGCCCGCGAGAACCGCTCATCCCCCGCCGCAAGGGCCAGGCCGGTGTGGCCGTGATACCCCCGATGTATCGAAACGATCTTGCGCCGGCCGGTGGCGCGGCGCGCGGTCTTAATCGCCACGTCGACGGCCTCGCCGCCGCCGCTCGAAAACACGCTGTAGCACAGCTTTCCCGGCGTGCAGGCGGCCAGTGCCTCGCCCAGTTCCGCCCGCGCGGCGCTCGGGAAATGGTGGTTGCCGATGTCCAGTTCATCCAGCGCTTCCTTCAGCACCACCACCAGTTCCGGGTTCCGGTGGCCAAGGTTATAGACCCCGCCGTTCAAATGGAAATCGATCACGCGCCGGCCGTTAACGTCATACAGAAAATAGCCTTCGCGCCGGCCAATGACGAGATCGATGCCGTACCTCTGCAAGGTCTCGACCTTGCCCGGGCAGACATACTGCGCCGCCTTATCCAGGATCTCTTGCTTCTTGTCGCGCTGCTTCATGAGTTCATTCGTGCCCCTGATTCGTAATACTAGTCGAAAGCTTGATTACGATTCACGGGGACTTTGCGCGGATCGCGAGCAGTTCGCGCACGATGGTGTTGGTGTTCTCGGGGGTCACGCCGAGTTCCGTGCAATAGCTCTCGGGCCGGAACGGTTCCTCCGCATGTTTTACGCTGTGGGCGTCGGTGCTCACGATAAACTGGACGCCCTGCTCTGCGAGCGGGCGAATGTCCGCGATGAGCGCGGCCCGGCAGGCGGGCTGGTCCCAGTAGTGCCCGGTCGAATTGGAAATCTCAATATAGATGGAACTGCCGCGAAGGATTTCCGCCAGTTGCTCTTGCTCACCGGGTTGAAAAAAGCGGTACTGCTCCGCCGTAATGGCCGCGCTATCGCGCCCCTCGCGCTGGGCCGTGCGTTGCAGGTTCTCGATCCGCATGGTGAACGGATGGAACAGCACCATCGGGACGGGAAAGTCTTTCTGCAAGTCCTTCAGTTGTTGTGCGCGCCTGAGCAAGGTCTGGCCATTGGGCGCTTCGCGCCCATTGTTCGGCGAGATGTGCCAGCCAAGCAGGTCCACCCGCCGCAAGGCTTCCGCCTCGACCCCAGTGTCGAGTTCACCCTCATAGACTTCCCAGCCAGTGAAGACAATGAGATCCTGCCGCCGCCCGGCCTGTGCGAAATCCTTCATCAGGGCGTCGTGACCGGCCGCGCCCACGGGATACTCCGCCTGGAACTTCCCCTCGTCCCGCCACTGACGGTATTCTTCCGGCGACTTGCGGTACAGTTCGAGGTGATCGAGCAGCACAACCACCTTGCGGCCGTCCTTCGCCGCATAGTCCAGCCAGTCCGTCAGAGGCACGGGCCGCTCCATGCCCGCATGCAAGTGCAGGTCCATCTCGTGCAATGCGAACACGCCCGGCGGCAGGCCATACCCCGGAAGCGGTGGGCAGGCCGATTCGGCCAAGGCAGCAGAACTCAGTCCCAACAGAAGTGCCACGCACATTCTCATCATCACACCTCGCTTGCGGGTTCCCGGGGCGCCGCACTCCCGGAAGACGGCGCTCAAGCTGGCATCATACGCCCGCGGATACAGGGCTTCCAGGAGATCGCGACGGCCCGGCTTTTTGCATCTTTGACCCCGTCTGGCATACAATTTTAAGGGGCTATTTCATGAGATGCCGGCATCATTTGGGTCTCAGTGCCACGCCGCGCGCCCGCCGCACCCGATTCGGGTACTGATAGCGTCAATTCTTCACAGAGCAAGGGGTACCTCTCCGCCATGAGTCAGTTTACATTGCAGCCGCTAGACAATTATCAAGCATTCCCGGGACCGGTTGTCTTCGTTGTGATGGATGGGGTCGGCATCGGCAAGCGCGATGAATCTGACGGCGTGTTTCTCGCACATACGCCCGTGCTGGATGCGCTGTTTCAGGAGCCGCTCTGCACCCAGCTCAAGGCGCACGGCACGGCCGTGGGCCAGCCCACCGATGACGACATGGGGAACTCGGAGGTCGGCCACAACACGCTGGGGGCGGGGCGGGTGTTTGCGCAGGGGGCCAAACTGGTGAACGAAGCCATCGCCTCGAAGGCGATCTTCGGCGGCAGCGCATGGAAGAAAGTGATCGAGCGCGCACAGGCCGGCGGGACCGTCCATTTTATCGGGTTGCTGAGCGACGGAAACGTGCACAGCCACATCAGCCAATTGCTGGCCCTGCTGGATCAGTGCGCGCACGAGAACGTGAAACGGGTGCGCATCCATGTCCTGACAGACGGGCGTGACGTGGGCGAGCGATCCTCCCTCGGGTATATTGACACGCTCGAAACAAAATTGGCGCAATGCAGCCAGGGCGGGCGCGATTACCGCATTGGCTCCGGTGGCGGCCGCATGTACATTACCATGGACCGCTATAACGCCGACTGGGCCATGGTCGAGCGCGGCTGGAAAACACACGTGCTGGGCGAGGGGCGGCAGTTCAGCTCCGCCAAGGAAGCGGTGCAGACCTACTATGACGAAGACCCCAAGGTGACCGATCAGCATGTGGGCGAGTTTGTTATCGCGGAGAACGGCAAGCCCATCGGCACGATTGACGATGGTGACGCGGTGATCTTTTTTAATTTCCGCGGCGACCGCGCGATTGAGTTGTCGAAAGCGTTTGAGGAGCCGGAATTCGACAGGTTTGACCGGAAGCGCTGGCCCAAAGTCTTCTACGCGGGCATGATGCAGTACGACGGCGACCTGAAACTCCCGAAGAACTTCCTGGTCGAACCGCCTCAAATCGCCGGCAGCATCAGCCAGTACTTCTGCACGATGGGCATTACCTCGTTCGCGATCTCAGAAACGCAGAAGTTCGGGCACGTCACGTACTTTTGGAACGGCAACAAGTCGGGGTACATTGATGAGCGTCTCGAAGAATTCGTGGACATCCCCTCCGACAACGTTGTTTTCGATCAACGGCCCTGGATGAAGTCCGCCGAGATAACGGACGCCGTCATGGAGGCGGTGAAAAGCGGGAAGTACAAGTTTATCCGCCTCAACTATCCCAACGGCGATATGGTGGGCCACACGGGCAATCCCGAGGCGGTCCGCATCTCGGTGGAGGCGGTGGATCTTGGCCTGTCGCGGCTGTTGCCCGTGATAGAGAAAGCCCGGGGCATGGCGGTCATCACGGCTGATCACGGGAACGCCGACTTGCTCTTCACGGTGAAAAACGGAAAGCGGGAGCCGCATGTGGCGCACACCCTGAACCCCGTACCCCTCATCATCAAGAACTACAGCGGGGTCAACTGCTGGACCCTCGGTCAGACAGCCAACCCCGGGTTGAGCAATGTCGCGGCCACACTCACCAATCTTCTGGGCTACCGCAAACCGTCCGAGTACGACCCTTCGCTGATCAAACTGGCCTGAGCGCGCGGAAGGAAATCCAGGCTATTTTGGCGGGATGAGCAGGTAGGAGGTCTGCCGCTTGCGCCCCAGTACTTTGGGCAATTGCCGCAACTGGTGCAGGCGATAGCCGCCAAAGCGGGTCAGCCACCACACTTTCAGCCGTGAGTTGGTCCATACCGCCCCAGCCTTCATTTCTTCGTCGCGCAAAAAATCCATCGAGCCGTACTCCACTCCCCTGTCGCCAACTGCCGTGGTCTCGCCTTTGACCCTCCCTCGAGACCTTCACCATTGCCTGCGTTTCTCCTCGGCCGGAAGGGCTGGCGGGCACCCCCACCGCAAGCCCTTCCAAGCACATGCCGCGTTTCTCCTCGAAAACCTCACCGGAGACGTTGCCAATTCTCTCTGGCAGCACAACCTAATAGGCAATTCTAATGCCAATACCCCCGGCGAAACAGGGAAACTAGCCTAACTCCTGTGCTTACAAAAGCTTGTGTGATTCTGCCCATAGTGTGGTCCGCGCATCTCTCTTTGATTTCGTCACCATCCTGTCAAGAAACTTAAAGGGTGAATCCCAAATCGAGAATCTGTGTGGGTAAAATCCTCTAAATCCACTTTCGGCCTGGCGCGGAACAAAACAGCGCCGGCGGCGAGCGTTGCTGCTCGCCGCCGGCTTCGTGCTTCAGACTGTTCTGCTCAGGTCAGGCGCGGATTACACGCCGGCCACTTCGCCGATCGGGGGGCTCGTGGCGTCCGCGGCGCCGCCATCCACGAACCGAATCACGCCGCTCGCATCCGTGAAGAAACCTTTGTTGCCCGTAACGCCCAGGTCCGCGGGGTCAGCGTTCGCGGTGAAGTTCGTCGCGGCACCGCCCAACGTGTAGTTGTAACCGCTCTTGACCCCGGCCCAGTCCCCATCGAGGAAGGTGGGCGTCGAACCTGTCAGGTCGGCAAACGAGGCGGTATACTGGTAGTTCGCCGCATGGTAGGCGACTTCCGCGCCCACGATGGTGCGCAGGTTGCCGATGGCGGCGGATTCATTGGACTGCATGCGCGAGCGCAGCAGGTTCGGGATCGCAATGGCCGCGATAATCGCGATAATGGCGACCACGATCATCAATTCAATCAGTGTAAAGCCCTTGTTCTTCTTCATAGTCCATCCTCCTAAGCGTTGTACCCGATCCGGCAGGCTTGGACCATCCGAGCCAGCCGTGCTTTCCTCAACTTTCAGAGCCGAAAGACGGTAAGAGCATGTGATGTGCCAACGCCCTGTCAGTGCCTTCAAGTGCTTGAACGGAAACATGTTGCAACACTTCGTATGGAAGGCAGCGCGGCACTCAGAAAGCGCAATTAGTTGCTGTGAACGACAAATTTTGTCATGACCCTGTGTTCTCCCGGCCCGCGTGACCGGGCAGTTTTTCAAGCGCCCACTCTGAATCGGTACAATAAGGAGCGGGGCATTTTGACGTCCTGCTCTGCCGGTCTTTGCTCGATGCCCCTGAATCATGCCAGGCTATTGGGAATACTATTGTTGGAATTACCTTCTCTTCAGATTATCGAACAGTCACGCAGCCTCCTGGGGCGGAAGACTCCGCAGCATGTGGAAGTCGTAGGACCATGGGGTTCTGCGAAATCGCTGATCGCTGTTCAGACGGCACGGGAGTTGGGCTGCTCCCTCTTAATCATCGCGGCGGGCCGGACGGACGCGGAACAGATCCACGATGACCTGACAACCTTTGCCGGCGAAGACTCGGTGGCATTGTTCCCGGCGTGGGAAGTCTTGCCGAGCGACACGATGGATCCGGCGGACGACATCGTTGCCGAGCGGATGAACACCCTCCAGCGGATGACGGCGGCGCTAGAGGGGCAACGCCCTTTGCATGTGGTGGCGCCGGTCCGGTCGCTCTTGCAGCATGTCGTCAGGCGGAAGCGGCTGGCTGGCGACACGCTCTCGTTTTCAACAGGCCAGGAAATCGACCTGGACCGGCTGCTCGAACACCTGATCAGGATGGGATACAAACGGGAGGTTATGGTCGAAAACCGGGGCGAGATCAGCGTTCGCGGCGGCATCGTGGATATCTTCCCTATTTCCTCCGAACTACCCTACCGCATCGAGTTGTTCGGTGATGAAATCGAGAGCATCCGAAAATTTGAGCCCGAAACGCAGCGCAGCATCGAGCGCGCCGATTCCATCCAGCTCTTGCCTCGCTCAGAAAAAAACATGCTCCGGCAAACGGCCAAGGATGCGCAGGGTCTTGGTGCGCTCACCGAGTATTTCCCGGAGAACACGCTGGTGGTGATGGATGAGCCGATGGCCATTCTCGAGGAGGTGGCGCAGGTGGAGAGCCAGATTGGAGACAGCCCCTTCTACGGGCGCTGGGACCAAACACTGGAACAATTGAAAAAGCTGTCGTTGTTGTCGCTTGCCCAAGTGGGCCATGCCGTGGCGCCTGGCGCCACGCGTATCAGCGTGCCGGTGCGCTCCGCGGCCAGTTGGGCGGGACACACGGACGATTTCTGGACGCAGCTTAAGCAGTGGGACCAGGAGGAGTACCGGGTCCTGATCCTATGCATAAACAGCGGCGAACGGCGCCGCCTCTACGAGCTCCTGGAGGAACAGGGATACCGGCTGGGTCAGGACCGTTTCCAGTTGCGCGTGGAGATTGGGCGTTTGCGCGCCGGCTTCATCTCGCCACAGGACAAGCTGGCGGTCATCAGCGAGCGCGAGATCTTCGGGCGGCATTATGTGCGCCGGACACGCCGCCGTTTCGAGGCGGGCACGACCATCACCCAATTCAGCGACCTGAAATCGGGTGATTATATCGTGCACGCGGTGCACGGCATTGGCCGGTACCTGGGGCTGCGGCGCTTCGAGGGGAAGAGCGGCGATTATATGGCGCTGCAATATTCCGGGGGCGATACGCTCTATGTCCCCGTGACGGCCATCGATCAGATCCAGAAGTACACCGCCGGCGATGGCGCGATGCCCAAGATCGACAAGTTGGGCGGGGCGAGTTGGGCGCGCAAGAAGGCGGGCGTCAAGAAGGCGGTGCGCGACATGACGGAAGAGTTGGTGAAATTGTACGCGGCGCGCGAATCCGCCCAAGGCCATTCCTACGCGGCCGACACACCCTGGCAGGCGGAGTTTGAAGACAGTTTTCAGTACGAAGAAACGCCAGACCAGGCGCGGGCCATAGATGAAGTGAAGCGCGACATGGAATCGCCGCGGCCCATGGACCGGCTCCTCTGTGGCGATGTTGGCTATGGCAAAACGGAAGTGGCGCTGCGCGCGGCCTTCAAAGCGGTGATGGATGGCAAGCAAGTCGCGCTGCTCGCGCCGACAACGGTGCTGGCGCAGCAACACGCCAACACCTTTGCGGAGCGGCTGGCGGATTATCCGGTGCGCGTGGAAGTGCTCACGCGCTTCCGCAGCCCGTCCCAGCAAAAGGAGACGATCGAACGGCTGAAGTCCGGCGAAGTGGACATTATGATCGGTACGCACCGGCTCATTTCGAAAGACATCGGCTTTAAGAATCTGGGGCTGATAGTCATTGACGAGGAACAGCGGTTCGGCGTGGCGCACAAGGAGCGGCTCAAACACTTGCGCCATCACGTGGACGTGCTCACGCTGTCGGCAACGCCGATTCCCCGGACGCTGCACATGAGTCTTATCGGGGTGCGCGATATGAGCATCATCAATACGGCGCCAAACGATCGCCTGCCAATCCACACCTGCATCGAAGCGTGGGACGAAAACCTGATCCGCGAAGCGATCGAGCGCGAATTGGCGCGCCAGGGGCAGGTGTTCTTCCTGCACAACCGCGTGCAAACCATCGACAAGGTGGCCGTGCTGGTGAACAAGCTGGCGCCGCGCGCCCGCGTCTCCTACGCCCACGGCCAAATGCACAAGCATGAGCTGGAGGAGGTCATGCTCCGCTTCATCGATAAGGAAATCGATGTGCTGGTCTGTACGACCATCATCGGCTCCGGCATTGACATTCCCAACGCCAACACCATCATCGTGGATCGCGCCGACACCTTCGGGCTCAGCGAGCTGTACCAGATTCGCGGGCGCGTGGGCCGCTACAAGCACCGTGCCTTCGCGTATCTGCTGGTGCCGGGGGATCGAGCGCTAAGCGAAGAGGCGCAGCAGCGCTTGAAAGCGCTGGAGGATTTTTCAGCACTGGGATCAGGCTTTCGGATTGCCATGCGCGATCTCGAGATCCGCGGCGCAGGCAATCTCCTCGGCGCCGACCAGTCGGGGCATATCGCCGCCGTCGGGTATGAAACCTACAAGGACCTCATCGCCGAGGCGGTGGCTGAACAACGGGGCGAGCCCGTGCGCGTGCGGACGCTGCCACCATTTGACGTCTCCGTGGACGCTCATATTCCCGATGAATACGTGCCGACGGCCCAGCAGAAGATGACGCTGTACCGGCGCATTGGCAGTGTCCAGACGGCGCAAGAGGTGGATGATCTGCTCTCGGAACTTGCGGATCGCTTTGGCCAGCCGCCAGGACCGGTAAAACGCCTGCTAGACGTCATGCGCGCCCGCGCCCTGGCCGGGGAATTGGGTGTGCGCGCGCTGACGGCGGCGAAAGGCGTTGTCACGCTCGAGTTTGAATCCGCGCAAACGCTGGGAAAAGAACGCGCCCAGCGCCTGCGCCAGGCGTTTGGACACGGTTTGGAAATCACCTGGCAAAACCGGCCAGCGCTACGGTTCCACGTGGAGGGTGCTCGCGTGGACGCGGCCATCCAGGAATGCGCTCAACTGCTCCACCTGCTGGTGGAAGCGGAATCGTAACAGCGGTGCCGGTACCGATCAGGCCGCCTCTCTCTGCTCGAAGGGCAGGGCCATCTCCGCCGCGGGCAGTGGCGGCCCCTTCTCCGGCCAGTGGCGGATGCACCACAGGGTGGCGTACCAACTGATGAACGCGAAGGGCAGGATCGCAAACTCAATCCACCACATGGAAATCGTGCCAATACTGTTGGTGAGATGCGCCCAACCGGCGACAGTATCGACGGCGGAGAGCAGCACGAAACCCAGGGCGAAGTAGCGGTAGTGGCCGCGTGCCACGCCATAGCAGGTCAGCACCCTCGAACCCACATGACAGAGCATGGCAAGCACGCGTTCGACCGGTCCGCAGAGCCACACGGCAGGCGTCGTGGCGGCAACCTGCAAGTTGGCAATCATGATGATGTCGCTGACGGCGGGCGCCATGAAGAAAGCTGCACTGCTGGCCATGCCGC
>JACPGD010000405.1 GCA_016182645.1 Candidatus Hydrogenedentota bacterium
TCGCCCTGTGCATAGCGCTCGTAATCGACGGCGGTGATTCTGAGGCCGCCGGTGGTGTCTTCGAGTACACTCTCAAGCCAGGTGTCCACTCCCTCTCCCGTGAGCGCGGACAAATGCGTGGGCCGCGCGCCCGGGAATTCCTCCGCAAGGTACGCGAGCAATTCCTCGCGCTCCGGCGCGGCCAGCAGGTCCGCTTTCGCCAGCACAATTTGGTCCGCCTCCTGCAGTTGCGTCTTCAGGATGTAGGCGGCGTCTTCATGAAGGCGGGGATGTTTCGTTCGCAATACGGTCTGGACACGCCGCGGGTCCACCAGCACACTGAGGGGCGCCACGCGCCACGCGGGAAAGAGTTCCTTAAGCGGTTGGACGATGGTGGCGGACAAGTCGGTGCAACTGCCCACGGGCTCGGCGATGACATGATCCACCCCGGCGTTTTCCAGGGATCGAACAGCGCCCAGAAATCCATTGAAGTTGCAGCAAAAGCAACTGCCGGCCACTTCGCGTACTTCCGAGCCGGATTGCACCAAGAGCGTCGTATCCACCAGTTCCGGCGCCTGATCATTCGTAATCAGGCCCACCCGCCGATCCTGTCGGGCCAGGCGCTTCGCCGACCCATAGAGCAGCGTCGTCTTGCCGGCCCCGAGAAAGCCACCCGCCAGGATCACGCGCGTCCTCTTCGTGTGGCTTCTGTCAGCCCAAGTCAAACAGGGCGACCACCGGGGCGAAAGTCTTCGTGGCCGGGAATTCATCGGGATAGCGGTTGAACTGCACGTGGCCGTCCATGTAGAGCGTGTTCGCGCCGCCGGGGACATGATTGAACTGCGCGCTGTCCGAGGTAGTCGTCGTGACCGCGTCCCACATGACAGGAAGCTCGCTTTGGGCCTTTGCTGCCGCCGCGGCGTTGTTGATGTCCGTGATGAGGAAGCGCTCGACGCCTTCCCGGATCCGGTAGATCGTGGAACTGTCCGCGTTGCCCAGGGGCGCCCCCGAGGGGGTTGAGAGCGCGGAAAAAATACTGTGGACCACTCCGTCGTTGATGTCCGCGAGAAGCTGGGAGTCGTTTCCGGGGTCCATGTCGCCCAGCGCCCCATTGAGCACCGGCGGAAAGCTCGAAATCGCGCCCATCAGGTAGGCCATTTGCGCCGAGATCTGCGCCGCGGGAAACCCCATCGCGGCCGTGTTAAAGGTGGGGGAAGTATTGGAAACTTTGTCCACCAGATAGCCGTAGTAAAGATAGCTCACGTCCGGATGCGCTGGCTGGCCGCGAAAGGCGCACGTCTGGCTCGGGGCATTTTCCAGAATGTTGAGGGGATTATCTAACGAGGCCTCCGGATCGGAGGGACAGAGCAGCACCTCGAGATCAGACAGGTACTCTGGGAAAACCGATGGAATCCAGGGGGCAAGGCTCGCCCGGATGCCGCCGTTGATGCAACTCGCCGGCACGGCACTGCCCCACTGCTGGTCGCCATGGACGCGGGGGAAGAAGTCCCTCGACTCGCCGGAATACATCTTGTAGACCAGGCCCATCTGTTTCAGATTATTGGCGCAACTCGCGCGCCGGGCCGCTTCACGCGCGCGCGCCAGCGCTGGCAACAAAATGGCCGCTAGTATCCCGATAATGGCAATCACCACCAGCAATTCAATCAGCGTAAAACCTTTGCGGCGCATTGCGAATGTTCCTTCTTCTACTACGTCCATGTGGTCCATCCCGACCGAAGACAGGCCGAACCACTTACCATTGTTTCAGGAGTGGTTCATCTGGGCCTTCGGGAGGGCAGCACCAATACAGCCAACAGGTAAGAGCAGGGGAATCAGAAGTGGTTTTCACGTGAGGGGGTGGTTCACTCAGGCGACGAGCACCACGCCATCCGTTTATGGGATTTAGTATAGCGCGGATGCCCGTTCCCCTGCAAAGGCGGCTGCGCCGTCGGCCACCTTCCCCTGCTTGCTGGCCGTGCAGTGATCCGCGTTGCATCCGCTCGAGGTGCAGTGTCATTCCCCGCCGGGCGGCCACAACTTGACGGCGATCTCCGCGACATGGCGCCCCAAGTCCTTCGCCGTGCCGATGCCGAATGCGTCTTGCGCGATCGAGTCTTCCTGGTTCCACAGGGTCGCGCCAATACGCACGGACGATTGCCCCGTGCCCACCGCAATCACGTCCTGGCCCAGCAACGCTGTCTTGATGGATTGAATCGTGAGTTCCTGGCCGCCGTTGCGCGTACTGCCCACCGCCACCACGCCCGCCACTTTGTTGCGCAACTTGAAGTCATCTTGCCGGAGGGAAGTACAGCGATCGAGAAATGCCTTGCACAAGGCGCTCATATTCCCGAAATAAACCGGAGAACCGACGATGATGCCAATGACCGCCGGGTCAGCCAGTTTCGCGTGCACGGTGGGGAAGTCATCGGTCTCCCCGGGCCTCAGTGGAAGCCCCGCGGCGAGATACGCGGGTATGCTCATGTCCGCAAGCTCGATCAGTTCCACTTGCAACGCCGGCGCATGTTCCTGCGCCGCGGCGAGACAGAGCTTGAGTGCATCCGCCGTTGTCTTGCCCTTGCGTGGACTGCAACATACGCCCACGATCTTCTGGGGTGCGTTGTTGCCCTCGCCGCGCGTTTCAGTTGCAACCGCTCCGGCCGCCGCCGCGACGCCCGCAAGCTTCAGGAGATCACGGCGCCCAATACTGTTTGACATGACATGTTCCCCCGTTCAGACCAGCGACTTAGGATACGAAAGAATGGCCGCGGCATGCTTGTAAAGTCAAGAGATGCGAGCCGCGAGATCCGACGCTGGCCTGTCGCTGTAAGAGCGCGTTCAAGTGTGATGTCCACCCGTGAATGCAGGCCTGGTGTCTTGTGACGGACAATCCCTATCACTCGGTCACGAAAGAGGACGGCGTATTCACTATTGACGGGATCGATCCAGGCGAGTATGAGATCACCGCGTGGCACGAGCGCCTGGGGGTGAAAACCACCACGGTGACGGTGACGGACGGCGCGCCTGCCACCGCGGATTTCACGTACGCGAAGAAGTAGCATTCATTCCCGCGAACGGGCAGGGGCCGCGGTACCACGCACCGTGCGCCCCTGTCCCCCGTGCATCGTGCTCGGCCTATTCCTGAATCTCGCTAGACACCTTCCCCCGATTCACCTCTTGGCGGGGCCGCTCTTCGAGCGTGCGCGGCTTCGCTTCACTCGCTTCCTTTCACGTGTCTCCCCTCTCAGCGCCGCGGCCGCAAAGTCGGCGAGCGACTTGGCGGCGAGGTCGTTCATCAGCTTCGACTTGGTTTCCGCCCACATCGGATGGATGGGACAGGGGCTTTTGCCGACGCAACTCGGCAGACCCATGACGCAATGGTCGAATGTATCGTTCCCTTCAACCGCCCGGATGACGTCGAGGAGTGAAATATCCGTGGCGCTGCGTGCGAGGGAGTACCCGCCGCCGGGCCCACGGTGCGCGTTCAGGAACCCGCCCTGCACCAGCGCCTGCAGGACCTTGCGCGTGAATGGTTCGGGGATTCCGGTGCGCTTGCATACTTCTCTCGGTTGGAACCGCGCGCCGTCACGCTCGAGGTGGGCAAAGGCCAGCGCCCATAAGGCATGCTGGCACCCCCTTGAATACAGCTTGAACATGAAAGACCCCTTTCGTACCGTTTTGCCAGAGGAAAACGCAGACAAGAGCATCGATCGAAGGCTTGGCCGCCATTGGCACGCGACGGCAATTGTGGACAATTTACTCGCCAATTGTGACGCCTATTATGGGGGGCCGTTGCGAATCTGTCAATGGCCGCGCTGGAAGCATTTCACCTCCCGGGCGCCGGAGCTGTCCGGAGCGGCGGAGGGGGCCCAAAAAATGTTCTTGACAATTGGGAGGGAGTTGAGCAATAAATAAAGGACAAAAATATCCACTAATTGCGGCGGCCGCGGATCGGGCAGGCAGGAACGGCCCGTGTGCAGCGCCGCTGGGAGGGGGAAACGTGAATGATGCAGACGCGATCTCAACGGCCCTTACTGCCAGTGGTGCTGCTGGCGCCGCTCGGGGCGGCGCGGTCCGCACGGGCGGCGAAACAAGCGAAGAGCTAAAAGTTGTTGACAAGCGCCGGCCTTTGCAATATACTAGTGGACATAAAAGTCCACAATAGAAGCCAACGTGCCGGGACAGCCTTTGGGCAGCGTGGGATGCTGCCGTGAAAGCAGCGGGGAGCAAGATGATGCCGAACACAAATTCGCGAAGTCTGTGGGGACGTATCCGAGCAAAGGTCAACGGCACGGCAATCAGGTCAATGAGCTTGACGCTGATCGGTGTGTTGTGTTGCGGCTTGGGCCGGGCGCAGGAAACCGCCGCCTTCTTCAAGGCCAATTGCAGCAGTTGCCACACCATTGGCGGCGGGCGGCTAACGGGCCCGGACCTCAAGGATGTTACCCAGCG
This sequence comes from Candidatus Hydrogenedentota bacterium, assembly GCA_016182645.1. Lineage (GTDB taxonomy): Bacteria > Hydrogenedentota > Hydrogenedentia > Hydrogenedentales > JACPGD01 > JACPGD01. The sequence goes on from JACPGD010000405.1 coordinate 4,429, forward strand.
CCAGGACCGGGAGTGGCTCCGCACGTTCATTCTGAACCCGCAAGCCAAGATAAACAGCGGCGACGCCTACGTGCTCCAACTGCAACAGGAAGCGCGCGGCGTAATCATGCCGCAGATTCCCGGTCTCACGCCTGAAAAGGTGGATTTTCTCCTGGAGCTGATTGAGGCCGAGTCCGCCCTGGAAGAATCGCAGTTCAAGGGGATTCAGGTCTCGATGGAACCCTTCACGCACGCGGACGTGGCGCGTGGCACCGCCATTTTCACGGGCCGGGAATCCCTGAGCAACGGCGGGCCGGCGTGCGTCTCGTGTCACATGCTCCCTGCGGTAGGCGGGCTCGGCGGCGGGAACGTGGGGCCGGATCTGACGGAAGTGTTCGAGCGGCTCCAGGGCCGGGTTGCCCTCAGCGCCTGGCTGCAATCTCCGGCGACCCCAACGATGCAATCGCTGTTGCGCAACGCTCCGCTGCGCCCCGACGAGATTCACAGCCTCGCGGCGTTATTCGAAGACTCCGCCAAGACCGGGACGCCCGTCCAGCCCGCCGCGCTCAGACTTTCCTTCGTCTTGCTGGGCCTGGGGGGCGCAGTCCTGATCCTGGTCCTGTTTGATTTCCTGTGGAAGGGCCGGTTGCGGGCCGTTCGGCGGCCGCTGGTCGAGGCGGCGCAACTCTGAGGTGAATCATGGAACAACGAAACGCCATCAACTGGATCAAAGACGAATGCGATCCCAACTCCCGCGGTTGGGAGGAGTTCTATCGCAACCGCTGGCAGTACGATAAGATCGTCCGCAGCACGCATGGCGTGAACTGCACCGGTGGCTGTAGCTGGGCCATCCACGTGAAAGAAGGGATTGTCACGTGGGAGATGCAGCAGCTCGATTACCCCGAACTGGAGGCTGGCCTGCCGCCCTACGAACCGCGGGGCTGCCAGCGCGGCATATCGTACTCCTGGTATCTCTACAGCCCGCTACGCGTCAAGTATCCGTACATCCGCGGCGCCTTGCTCGACCTGTGGCGCAAGGCGCGGGCGGAATTCGAGAACCCGGTGGACGCCTGGACCTCGCTGGTCGAGAACCCGGAGGCACGCAAGCGGTGGCAGGTGGCCCGCGGCAAAGGGGGGTTCCGCCGCACGAATTGGGACACGGTGCTCGAGCTCATGGCCGCCTCGATGATCTATACGATTAAGAAGCACGGCCCGGACCGCATTGCCGGTTTCTCTCCCATCCCGGCCATGTCCATGATTAGCTATGCCGCGGGCGCGCGGATGCTGCAACTGATGGGGGGCGTTTCCCTGTCGTTTTACGACTGGTACTGCGACCTGCCGACGGCTTCGCCCGAAGCCTGGGGCGAACAGACGGACGTCCATGAATCAGCGGATTGGTATAACGCCAAGCTGCTCGCCGTGATGGGGTCGAACCTCAACATGACGCGGACGCCGGACTGCCACTTTGCCGCCGAAGCCCGTCACAACGGCACGAAGATGTGGGTTTTCGCGCCGGACTTCAACCAGGTCGCCAAGTACGCCGATGAGTGGGTGTCGCTGAATGCGGGGCAGGACGGCGCGTGGTGGATGGCGGTCAATCACGTCTTGCTTCGAGAATACCATCATGAGCGGCAGACGCCCTACTTCCTCGATTACACCAAGCGCTACACGGACGCGCCACTCCTCATCGAGTTGCACCCGGTCGAAGGAAAGGTCCACCGGCCCGGCCAACTGCTGCGCGCCAACCGCCTGAGCCAATACCGGGACATCGATCAGGGCGATTGGAAGTTCCTGATGTGGGACCTCGAGACCGGGAAGCCGAAGATGCCCATGGGCACCGTCGGTTTCCGGTGGGGGAAAGAAAAGGGCAAGTGGAACCTGACCCTGAAAGACGGCCTGGACGCCAGCGGCATTGATCCCGCTCTCACGCTACTCGATGACCATGATGAGACGGTGCTGATCCAGCTCGACGATTTTGGACAGGGCTCGGAAACCACGCGCGCCGTACCGGCCAAACGGATCCAGACGGCGGCCGGTGAAACGGTGCTGGTGGCCACGATCTATGACCTGCTCATGGCCCAGTTTGGCGTGCCCCGCGGCCTCGAGGGCGACTATCCCAGCTCCTATGACGACGATGCACCGTACACGCCGGCGTGGTCCGAGAAGTACACGGGCATGAGCCGCGACATGGTCATCCGTTTTGCCCGGGAGTGGGGCCGGACCGCCGAGTACACCCAGGGCAAGTGCATCATCATTATCGGCGCCGGCATCAACCACTGGTACCACGGCAACCTCATGTACCGGTCCGGGATCACGGCCCTCATGCTCTGCGGGTGCGTGGGCGTGAACGGCGGCGGCCTGGCCCACTATGTCGGCCAGGAAAAGCTGGCGCCGGGCGAATCCTGGAGCAGCATCGCGTTCGCCAAGGACTGGTTCCCGCCCTCGCGGCTGCAGAATGCGCCGAGCTGGCACTACATCCACACCGATCAGTGGCGCTACGAGAAGAGCTTTACCGATTACCACACCGTGCCGCGCGTGCAGCCGCCCGACAGTCTCGCCCAAGGGCACACCGCCGACGTCCAGGCGCGCGCGGTCCGTTCCGGCTGGATGCCCTTCTACCCGCAATTCCACCAGAACCCGATTGACCTGGCCCGCGAAGCCGAGAAGGCCGGCGCGGACACGCCCGACAAGGTGGTGGACTATGTGGTAAGCAAATTGAAGTCCGGCGAGGTGCGCTTTTCCGTCGAAGACCCCGACGCACCGGAGAACTGGCCGCGCGTCTGGTTTATCTGGCGGGGCAATGCGCTCATGTCCAGTTCCAAGGGCCATGAGTATTTCCTGAAGCATTATCTCGGCACCCACACGAATACCATCGCCGAGGACATGGCGGAAGACACGCTAAAGGAAATGGTGTGGCACAAGACGGCCCCCCAAGGGAAGATGGATCTCGTCGTCGATCTCAATTTCCGGATGGACACCTCGGCGCTGTATTCCGACATCGTGCTACCCGCTGCCACCTGGTACGAGAAGGCGGACCTGAACTCGACGGACCTGCACAGTTTCATTCATCCGCTCTCCGCCGCCGTGCCGCCGTGTTGGGAATCGAAGAGTGACTGGCAGATCTTCGCGGCCATCTCGAAGAAGTTCTCGGAACTGGCGGAGAAGCACTTTCCTGAACCCGTCCCCGACATTGTAGCGTCGCCCCTGGCGCACGATACGGCCGCGGAGGTGGCGCAACCGGACCTGAAGGATTGGAAACTGGGGCAAATCGAGGCCATTCCCGGCAAGACGATGCCGAACCTGAAGGTGGTGCA
>JACPGD010000406.1 GCA_016182645.1 Candidatus Hydrogenedentota bacterium
GAAAGCACCAAGTCTCATAATTGGGATTTTACCCCGCCGTTCCCTGCAGTGGAAACAGGAAACCTGGCGATAGAACTTCATCGCTATTGCACCCTGATCAGCCACACCTCCGACACCTGCACGCCGCGATTGCGGATGAGGTGCCAGGCAAGTTCGAGCGTGCCATCCGCCGTGGCCGCCTGGGGCACGTCGAACTCAACAGGCCACGGTTCCTTCTGCGCCGGCAATTCGCCGTGGATTTCGTATTGCGCATCGGCCACGAGACGCATCACCGAGCCGTAGCGGCCAAAGTAGGTGGCACGGACGCGGAAGCGCGCGTTGGGGTCGAGTCCTTCGTACCGGAGGAGTACCGGCGTGGTGGGGCCGGTTTCGGCCTGGTCGACCCAGGACAGCCGCACGGGAAGAATCGACTTGTCAGCGTTGTCCATCTGCCGGTAATGCGCTTCTTGCGGGCCATAGACGAAGCCAGGATCGTTCTCCCAGAGCGTCTGATGCACCAGGTGGGGCTGTTTACGCGTGTTGCCTAGATCGTCATAGAACCCGCCAGGACCAGGATCTTCCCAATTGACGATTTCCAACAACCGGCGAAGCTGTTCCCCGGCATCTTGCTCCTTGAGTATGTTTTGAAATTGCAGTTCCAGCCACGGACGGTCGTTGAGGGGCCGATCCAGCTTGTCAAGCAGCGCGCCGCGCTCCGGGTTCCGCGCCCGGTACGGTTCGTCCATGCTCAATTGGAGGCCGCAGGACTTCAGCAGGGTGAGGCCCATTTGCTCCAGATTGAAGCGGAGCTCCGGGCGCACGCGCACCATGTCCGCCTGGGCGAGGGCTACTTGCGCGGCCTTGATCGCGGGGGCGGCGCCGATTTGCGGGGCGCGCCGCAGCTCCGTGTAGGCCTGCGCTTCGTACTCCAGATCCGCCAGCAGCCGCGCATGGATATACGCGTCAAACGTGGCCCGGAACAGGTACATCTGGTAACGCCAGGAACGCCGGACGTCAGGCCCGCCTTTCTTGCCGATCTGCTTCCACAGCGCCAGCACACTGTCGGCCTCAGCGTTCTCGGCCATGGGTTTCATCATGGCTTGTTCCAGCGCCAATAGCCCTTGGGCCACGTCGTCCGCGACCGCCTCGCCAAAGAAGACGCGGGCATAGTCCTGGACCACCTCCTCCACATTGACGTTGGGATCCCAGGACAATGCCGTCCAGATGGCCTTGTTCAAATCGTCGTGACACCCGTCGGAATAGGAGACAAAACCGTTGGTGAACGGCGAAGTGACACGGCAGGTCTGCGCTTCTTGTGTGGGCCGGGGATTGATGCCCTCACGGTCGAGCGTCTGCGCATAAATACGATCCAGGCCCGGCGCCGGATACTGACACCGGACGTTGTGTGTGATGTCGGGATAATGCCGGATCGGATACTGCCGCGGCGTGCGCTCGCGCAGTTCCTTCGGGCTCATCTCGGTCCCCGGCCCATAGGCGAGGCCAGCCAGCCACGTGGGTTGATTCGTGCCAATGTAGTTGAAGAGGCTAGCGTTTTCTTCCGGCGTGAATTTCTGGTTGGACACCCAGAGGCCCGCCCGTGGGTGCGCCGCGTGCAACACGGCCGCCTGTTTCTCCATCCACGGCATCAACACATCGGGGTGCGTATTGCCCGGGTCCCCGCCGGGAATCATGATGTGGTCGATGCGGGGCATCTCCGCGTAGAACTCGCGTCGCCACTGCATCTCCGCCGCAGCGAATTCCGGCTTGGTGACATCGCCCGCCAGCGGTTCCCACAGCCAGACATCGAGGCCGTACGCATCGAGCAGCGCGCTCAGTTTCAGGTTCATTTGCCATTGCGGCAAGGCAAGCAGCGGCCCATCCTTCTTGTCGCGCGCACCCGCATACTCGGCCGCGTTATCGGTGAAATCGTTGACGATGTCGCTCACGAGTTCGACGCTGTTCGCGCCAAAAATGATCAGATCGCGGAGGTACTGCTCGTATTGCTTCACGCTCCAGAGGTCGTAGCTGTTGGCGCCGTGCCGGTAGCCGAGTTGATGACCGCGGAACCTGTAGGCGGGCGAGGTGGCCACTTGAAAAGTGTTGCGGAGAGCCAGTTCCCCGGACGAATAGTGGAGTTCGCGCAGCAGGCGCCCAATGGCGAATAGCACGCCCCGCCCCTCTTTAGCGGTGAGGAACACCTGGGCACGCCGCCCCGCCCCCTCCGTCCAAATCGCATAGCCTTCTGCCTGGTCCGGCACTTCAATCCCGGCGGGGGGCGCCAAGGTCTCCAGCGCCGTGCTCAGCACGAACGCCGCTTTACTGCGCGGCCTGGCCTCCGCAAGGGGAAGCTCAATATCGGACCGCTTGGCAATCTCTTCTTGAAGCATCTCCACCGCTTTGGGAGGGATCGTCTCAGGCGTTTGGACAACGATAACCGCCCGAGAAAGATCGAGGGCGACGGGTGCGTGGACATGTGCGTCCGCGCCCTGATCGGAAGCGGCACTGAACGCGATCAGTACAAGTATGCCGACGATGGCCTTGACCATAGTACAATTCTCCGGAGGATGAACCTCATCTTGGGATCCTTGGTCCTTTGGGTCTCTTAGGCCCCTTATGTCCTTTGCGCACCGTACGGGCTTTTCCCGCGCCGAAGAAATGAGCAGGGCGCTTCCTCCGCGGGTGCGGGGGAAGCGCCCAAGACTATTTCGCATCAGGCGAAAGTGAGGTGATCACTTTGCCCAGTGAAAGGCGCCCTACGGCCGAGCGTTCCTTCCCTGGCCCATCCTCAATCGGGATGGGCCCATCGTGTGGTGAAGTGCCGCACAGCCGTCATGGCGCTGCGAACTAGCGCCCGGTTTACCCGGACTATCCATCGATGGACCACCTCCTTTCTGCCTGCGCCGATGTATCCTGTCGGCTCCCTGATGAGCCGCGTTGCCACTGGCGAGGGCTTCGAACGTGAGTAATGTACCCCTGGAACAAAAAAAACGCAAGCAAAAATTTCCGGACGGATTTTTTGAGGTTTTTGCGGTCCATTGAGTCCATCTCGTCCAGTTCGTCCATCCGGGTTTCAGACTCGCAAGCTCAGCACATTGCTCCTGGAGAAACGCGAATAAAGCAAGACGAATAACCCCAAGAGCAAATACCCCGCGGCGGCCTGCTGCAGCAGGCTGTCAAACCCGGACTCAATCATCATGGTCATGGCATACGTGGCGCCAATCACGGACGACAGCGTGCTGATTCCATAGGTAATTGGGACGGCATGTTCGTAACCCCGCTTCACCAGGGCCGACACCGCGAACGGATAGAACATCCCGAGACTAATGCCGGTGGGTAGGACCAGCACAACGACCAACAGGATCCGCGCCGCCAGCGGCAGGAAGAGCAACTCGCGTTGCACAAAATCAAGCAGCACAATTGAGACGACGACAATCATCGCGACCAGAAACGGGAAGCGCCGCATATTCAGCCGCGGCCCCAGCCGCGCCGCCAGCAGGCTGCCCGTGCCACTGGCCAGCAAAAACACCGTCAGCGTGGTCGCCATGCTGATCAGCAAGTCCTGCAAGAACAACTCGAGCTTCGCCATGTACGTGACTTCGATCAACAGGTAGCAGAAGCCCGTAATGAGCAGGTAGACCAGCGTCGCGGCCGGCGGTCGCCGGGTCTTGGGCACGCACGCCACCAGTATAAACAGGCAGGCAAACGTACCAAGGCCTAACAGCGTCGTGATTCTGGTCCAATTGAAAAAATACAATTCATCCCGAATGCGATCCATGTCCGGCGCCAGGCTGTAATCGAGCAGGCTTAAGTCCCACACGAACGGACGATCATCGGTAATGGGCCGGTAGCCCGGCGCAAAGGGCGCCGTGATGCTGGCGGCGAAGCCCCGTGTCGACTCTCTCAAGTAGGGCCCGTAGAGCAGCCGTGGCGGTTTCAGCGTGTCCGCTTTCACCAGGCGCAGCACCTCCTCCCGCGTAAACCCGCGCGGCGATACCATCAGGTCAAGTGAAGTGCCGCGCCGGATCAGGATGGACGATTTCTCAAAGGGCGGCAGTTTCCGCTGCTCGAAGAGCTTTCGCAATGTGAGGACCACATCCACCAACGGCTGATGATTAAAGTAGAGGATTCCGTTGTCTTTCAGGCGATCCAGATAGAGCCCGTAGGCCTCCACCGTATCGAGATACTTGCGGCTGTGGCCCGTCAACTGCACGTTCGTCTGGGCCTTCGAACCCACGAAGATCACGTCGTATTTCCGCGTGTCCTGGACGAGAAACGAACGGCCCTCCATGATCTTCAGGTCGATGTTCGGGAGCGTGAGAAACTCTTTCAGCCGGTAATCGACCAGTTCAGGCGTCTCGACAGCCAGGTCGCGCACTAGCGGGTTCAACTCGATGCCGGTGATATGCGAAGTGCCCCCGCTGAATTCGTGAAAGGGGATCATCTGCGCGCCGCACCCGGCAAACATCACCATCACCTCATCGATGGGGCGTCCGAGCAGGAAGAGGGATTCGAGTACACCGGTATGACGGGCTTTTCGCACCACGCCCGGCCGGTAGGGAACGACATTGACGTTGCTCTTCGCATTGTCGTGCATAATGACAAAGAAGGGCGTGCCATTCGCCCGCTTCACGCGTAACAGCGACACCCGCGAGAACTCGTTCCACGCATGCGCGATTTCCTCGCAATCCTTCCGCTCTTTTCCCGAGAAGAAATCCTGGTAATTTGTGTGGTTGTCCGCATAGGTCAGCAGGCCCATGAACGCGGCATTCGCCGCAATCAGCAGGGCGAGTACCACCAGCTTTCCCCGCCATGAATAGCGCACGAACAGGAACAACAACAACGACAGCGCCGCCGTAAATGTCAACAACACTCCCGGCAGGTTCAACGCGTGAAACAGGAACGGCGTCGCGAAACACGCCAGACTGGCCCCAAAGAAGTCCGCGCTATAGATCGCGCCGATCTGGTCGCGGTTCAGGTAATAGCACGCCGTCAACGTCCGCCCAAACCAGTAGAACGGGAACAAGAACACCCCCACAAAGAACGCCGACTTGAGCACTGTCCGCTCCAGGTCCCCCATGATCGAGTACGCGCCGACCACCGTCAGATACCGGCTGAAAATGAAAAATACCAGCGTCAGCGTGCACACCGAGACCAGCGCCAGCAAGACGAGGCTCCGCCCCACACGGAACCGCTCGGCAATCTGCCGGCGGAAATGCACGTGCAGGCTCCCCAGCGCCAGCCCCAGGAACGTGATTGGAATTGCAATGAAACTGTTCCGCGAATCCAGATGAAAGTCCGCCAGCCGCGAAATAATCAACTCGAACATCAAACATGTAAACGCCGCCAGGAACACCAGGACACGGAAACCCCTGCGCTCATTCATTCGCAATTCCCCTGCACCCCTTCAGGCGCGTGCTGCCCCTGCTGCCCAAATACCTCCCACAGACAGTGCATTGTAGGTATCTCGGATAGAACATTCCACTGCTACCAGGAAAACTGTGTTTGAACAGCGTCCACCTGTTTGCTATACTTCGCAACACTTTTCAATTCCTTTCCCCAAAGCTTGCGGTACAAATGGTGCGGTGTGGCGTGGGGCAACCTTTCTCTTGGCACTGGAGCGGCAGAACACAGATGGCAAATATCAAATCGCAGAAGAAGCGGGTGGGCACGAATGAATTGCGCCGGGTGCGGAACATGTCGGTCCGCAGCAAGATGCGCACGCTGGTCAAGAATGCATTGACGGCGATTGAAGAGAAGGACGCCGAGAAAATTAAGACGGCGGTGCCGGAGGCGTTGTCGGCGATTGATCGCGCGGCCAGCAAGGGCGTGATTCACGGCAACTCCGCGGCGCGCAAGAAGTCGATGATCCAGAGCCGGGTGACCGGCTGATTCCCCTGCGTTTGTTCCTCCCAAGCCATGCCTGGACCTCAGGCATGGCTTGTTGTTTGGTTCGCGCAATCCTCAATTCTACGTTGAAGATTGTACGAAACCACTTAATGTCCGGCCTTAACCGAACACGAATGGTCACGCGTTCGGCGAACGCGCGACTACCCCTCCCGGCGCAGCGCTTTGATCAGTTCCAGCAACCGCCCCTCCACCTGGAAATAACGCAGTTCCCCCTTCTTGTCGATGAGAACGGTCTGGGGCAAATAAACGATGCCGTAGCTGGTAAAGGTCTTGTAGGGATCGGCATCGCGCATGACCGGGAATTGGACGTTGAAGCGCTGCACGAACGTCGTCACCTCGGCCGCCGTGCTGCTGGCATCGTGGACACCGATAAACACCGCGTCGTCCACGGTGCGCAGTGCCGCGTGCAGCGCCTGGACCTCCTGCAACCGCCCGGCGCCAGGCGCGCTGTCGTCGAAGCCCGCCCAAAAATGCAGCACGACAACTTTCCCCCGCAGTGCCTCGAGGGTCAGCGGCGCGCCGTTGAACCAGTCGGCGCCCTCGAGTGGTGGGGCCGGCGCCTGCCGCAGGTCCGCCAGTTCTTTGTCTGCCGGCAACAGAGGCCGCTCTGCCAAGTCAGGCTGAAATGGGGCCAAGGTCACCTTGAGGGGCTTTGTCCGATCCAGGTCGACTTCCAGCTTCTTGTCAAGAAAGCGCAGCGGATGCTCGACCCGCAGCAACACCTTTTTCTTGTCCGGCATGGTCCCGAGCGTGAGTTGAAACGCGCCTGCCTCATTGGTCAGGGCAAGCAACGGCGTCTCGAAATCGTGTGAACTGACCAGTGCCCCCGCTACAGGCTGGCCCTCATCATCGAGCACCGTGCCAGACACTTCAGGCAGCCGTTTCAACGCTATCGCCTCGATCTTAACGTCCTGCTCCTCGCCCAGCTTGACCGGCACATTCGGCAGCGCCGCCGTCATCAGGCCCGGCGGCGGCAACACCGTCAGCGTGCCCTCACTCCCCGCAACCTTGAGCACGA
>JACPGD010000407.1 GCA_016182645.1 Candidatus Hydrogenedentota bacterium
ACCCAGTGTGTAGTATGTGGCCCGGGGGCAACGGGAAGCGCCCGCCGCGAGGAAACGGCCATGCCCGAATTTGTCATCGGCACCGGGAATCAGAAATCGGCGCGAAACGTGGTGCGCATGATTGAGAAGCACCTGTTGCGCACCGAAGGTGTCCCGCGCACGATTCGCGCGCGCGCGCCCGGTCTCTTGATCATCGCGGAACGTCCTGAATTCAAGGTGGAATTCAACAAGTTCACGTTTGAGTTTACAGACGTCAACGGGCAGCGCACGCTCGTTGATCCAGTGGTCAAGCAATACACCGAGTCCTGCGAACTCGCCCAAGAAAACGGGTGCCTCCGCGTTTCGTGCCCCCCCTCGGGCGCACAGCCGGACGACAGATCCCTGGAAGCCGTGGACAAGCTGAGCGCGGTCATCAGGCTGCCGGAGACATGGCGGGCGGAAGGTGACAATTACCGGGTTGACCGGATCAGCATCGAGATGCTGTTCCAGGCGATGATCCAGTACAAGGCCAGTGACGTTCACCTTTCGCCAGGCTTCACGCCCGTCTTCCGCATTGACAACGACACGCGCGTGTCCGATCTCTTGGGCTCGCTCTCCGCCGTGCAAATCCGGGAACTCATCCGGGAAGTGGCGCCGGACGAATACTGGCGCGAGTTTGAGGAGCACAAGCAGAGCAGCTTCAACTTCCACCAGGTGGGCTTGGGGTATGCCCGTATCTCCTGTTTCATCAAATCAGCCGCGCCGCATTGCACGTTCCGGTTCCTGCCGGAAAAGATTCCTTCCTTCGAGGATTTGAACATCCCGCGCGGCCCGCTCGAGAAGCTGGCTTCTTTGCACCGCGGCCTCCTTTTGGTCACCGGCATGACCGGCAGCGGCAAGTCCACCACCGTCGCTTCGCTGGTGGACTGGATCAACAGCCACCAGGCCGGCCACATTCTGACGATCGAAAACCCCATTGAATACGTCCACGTAAACAAGAAGAGCATCATTTCGCAGCGCGGCTTGGGGGTCGATGTGGAGACGTTCAATGCCGCGGTGACCGGCGCGTTGCGCCACGACCCGGACGTAATTGTGATTGGGGAAATGCGCGATCCTGACACCATCCGTGCCGCCATCAACGCCGCGGCGACGGGCCACCTGGTCATTAGCACCTTGCACGCCAACACCGCGTCCGAAGTGGTCAATCGTATTGTCAGTTTCTTCGATCCGATTGAACGTGACCTCGTGAAACTGCAATTGCGCGACTGCGTCCAGTGCATCATTTGTCAGCGGCTGGTCGCGCGCATTGGCGGCGGGCGCTTGCCTGCGCTCGAGTTCATGTTCCCGGACATCAAGGCCATCCGCGACGGCATCCTGGCCGGCGATACTGACGCCATCCGGATTGGGATGCAGCAGACCGTCTCCCATTCCATCCTGTTCGAGCAGTACCTCCACAATCTCTACAAGCAGGGGGACATCACGCTCGAACACGCCCGGGACACCTGCACCGACGAGAGCGTCTTCGACCAGCTCAACATGGGCACCTATTCCGTGCCGCGCCTCGACAGCATCAAGCACCACTTCACGGCGTAGGCCGCCCGCATGCCCTGCCGCGAAGACGGGGCTGGCATGCCACTCGATCCGAAACTAAACGCGCAGGAAGATGCCCTTCTTATAGAAGAAGCGCGCGACGAGGATAATGAGCACGAGACCCACGAGGGCCACCCAAAGTTCACCATAGGTCCCGAAGAGCCCGGCCACGGGCCCGCCGGCCAGGCGTCCCCCCAGGTCGTGAAAATCCACCACGGCCGAAAGAAGATACAAAGTGAGGGGGTTGACGCCAATCCAAATGAAGGGTGTGGCCCACTGCCGGTACCCGAGGTGGTCGACCACCAGATAAAAGAGGCCGACCAAGATGGCGCTGTAGCCCCCGGCCACCAAGACATAGGACGAGGACCAGATGCGCTTGACGACGGGGAAGCTGAGCCAGCCCCAGGTGTAGCCGAGCACCACCATCATGGCGCCGGCGCCGAGAAAGATCAGGATCTTCTTCCGCGCTTCGACCTGCTGGTTCATCAGCAACAATCCGGCAAAGAGACCAAGCAGACAGCTTGCAACGGCCGGGATGGTGCTCATCAACCCTTCCGGATCGGATTTCTGGCCTGCCTCCTTGAAAGGCAGGTAGTGTTCATCGATGTACAGAGGCAGATGCGGCCCGTCCCCCGAACGGAGATCGACGTGATCGGCGCCCGGTGGCGGCACAAACGCCACGAGCAGCCAATAGCCGAGGAGAAGGGTGAAGAGGACGCCCGCCAGCGTCTTCCTCCCAAGATGGCAGTACAGCAAGCTTGTGAACAGATAACACCAGGCCAGGCGCTGCAAAACGCCACTGAAGGGGCTTTCATCCGGCAGCCCGATGAACCCCTCGTCATATAAAGCGCCGAACAGAAAAAGCAGCAGAAACCGCCGGAAAATCCGCTTGTGCGCGCCCCACAGCCCGTCCTTCGCAATAATCTTGTCCAGGGAAAAGACGATGCCCATGCCCAGCAGAAACACGAAGAGTGGGAAAATCAGGTCATAGAAAACGAACCCCTCCCAGCGGACATGCTTGAGCTGCGCCGCGACCGCCTGTGCCCATCCCGACTCGTTTGCCTTGCCCAGGCCCCGGGCAATCTCGTCCGCACCGATGATCCAGAACATGTCAAAGCCGCGCAAGGCATCGATGGAGACAATGCGGCCACTCCTGGGTTGAGCGCCGCTCGCGAATTCTGTCTTGGAAGTGACTGCTGGCCCGGCCATGTTGCAAGCCCCTGTCTCATCTTGGGCCCAGGATGGAAACGTTGCAGATGATAGGCGGGGGGAGAGATGGAAATCAATCCTATCCCAACATCGGCGAAAGCCGCATTGACCAAATGTGCAGAAAATTGTCAGTCTGACAGCACTAATGGCTCTTTTGGTGATACACTATCTTCTCCGAGTGTAAGATCAGGGGCGTTTTCGGTGATTAGAAAGGGCATGCCGCTTGCTCTTTCCCGGCGGGTAGTGGTCTGCCGGACGCAGACCCGTTTTGACCACGGAGAGACTTCCATGAAAGTACTTGCTCTAAGAATTGCATGCTCCTGTGTGCTGGCTGGCATCCTGATCGGACTGGCCGCGTGCCCCCGGAATCCCGGCCAGGCCCGCGTCATTACCCTCTTTGCCGGCGATGCCCACCCCGCCAAAACCCTGGCCGAGGCCTTGTTCATTGCCGACAAAGGTGGGCCGGTAGCGTTGGAAGACATTCAGAGCCTCACGGTGACGGTGACGCGTGTGACACTCCTGCGCGACACGGGGGACGCGGACGCCGCAGGCGAAGTCGTGTTCGAGGGCGCGGTCGATGTGGATGTCATGACGCTCGTTGGACTGTCCGAAGTCCTCTCGGAAGCGACCGTTGAGGCAGGAACTTACGAAAAGATCGTCTTGAACATCAGTAATCCGCGGCTGGTCCTTCTGGCGGATCCCGGTACCGTGATTGAAGGGGAGGACATTCACCTGACGGCCAATGGGCGCCTGTTTATCGGCACGGCCTTCACTCTTCCCGCTGACCAGACGAGCCTTGTCCTCCTCGATTTCGAAGATCTTCACCTGGTCGAAGAGGGCAACGGCACGTTTAACCTGACGCCGCAACTGCGCGCGGATGTCTCGGTCACGAATGCGGCGGTGACCCTCGAGGGTGAGATTGTCAGTGTGGATCTGGACAATGATTTGCTCGTCATCGCGCTTACGGATGGCGAGGTTGAGGTCATCTACACGGACGCGGACATCTTCCTGGTGGCCGATACGGACGTGCCGAATGGCCTTGAGACAGACTTGCTCCCCGGACTCCAGGTCCGCATCGAGGGCCTGATGCAAGTGGACGGCTCGATCACCGCCACCGCCGTCTTCCTCCTCGAATGAGATTACAAAGAAGTGAGGGCCGGACATGATGCACCGCCGCCTCGGGGCCGAAGGCCCGGAAGTTTCCGCGCTCGGCTTGGGGTGTATGGGCATGAGCGATTTCTATGGCCCGCGCGATGATGCCGAATCCATCGCCACCATCCACCGCGCGCTCGAGTTGGGCATCACGCATTTCGACACGGCCGACATGTACGGCCCGCACACGAATGAAGAACTCGTCGGCCGCGCCCTGAAAGGGAAGCGCGATCGGGTGTTTCTCGCCACCAAATTCGGTGTCATGCGCGATCCTGAAACGCACGCCTTCCTCGGCATCAATGGAACACCCGGCTATGTGCGCAAGTGCATCGAGGGCAGTCTCCGCCGTCTCGGCGTGGACCACGTCGACCTTTACTACCAACACCGCATCGACCGGGACACAGCCATTGAAGAGACCGTGGGCGCCATGGCTGAATTGGTGCAGGCAGGCAAGGTAAGGCACCTCGGGCTAAGCGAGGTGTCGCCGGCCACCCTCGAACGTGCGCATGCCGTCTACCCCATCACGGCCGTCCAGAGCGAGTATTCCCTGTGGACGCGCGATCCGGAGATCGGGGTGTTGACGACGTGCCGCCGCCTGGGCATTGGGTTCGTCCCTTACAGCCCCTTGGGCCGCGGCTTCCTGACCGGCGCCATTCGGTCGCGGCAAGATTTTGCGGAAGACGACTACCGCCGTCAAAGCCCTCGCTTCCAGGGGGACAACTTCCGGACGAACCTGGATCTCGCGCGGAAAATCCAGGACATGGCCGCGCGCAAAGGCGTGACGCCCTCTCAATTCGCCCTGGCCTGGGTGCTGGCCCAGGGCGACGATATCGCAGCCATCTTCGGCACCAAGAGGCCGAGTTACCTTGAGGAGAACGTGCGGGCCGTCGACGTTGTTCTGACACCACTCGAACTAGGCGAAATAGAGGACACCTTTCCCCTCGATGCGGCGGCCGGCACGCGCTATCCCGAAGCCATGATGGGCATGTTGAACGGGTAAGACGGCGTTAATAAATAAAGGTATCAAATTGGCTTTGCCGATTGCGGGCGAATGGTGTAGTTCCAGTCCCCGTGAAACTTGTCGCGCTCCAGATTTAGGCGCCTCATTTCCTCTTCCGTTACCTTGCGGCCCGTCGGGTATTTGCGCCGATCCAAGCGACAGGTCACTTTCAGACCTTTGGCCGTGGCCGTTCGAGAGATCAGCTTGACGATCGTCTCGTAATCCCTCAACGGTTCGCCACGCCAGTTCGAGGAGATGAAGGAGAATAGCCGATGTTCCACTTTGTTC